>QMRW01000020.1 GCA_003650785.1 Thermoprotei archaeon
ATATCTAGAGTGAGATCTTCCAAGGTCAGTACTAAATCTGACCCTCTACCAGCTAGTTTCTCAACTATAGTTGAAATCGCCTCAGCTATTTCAGAGGGTTTCCAAGCGATATCTATCACCTTCACTATACTAGTCTACTGTTCTTAAAAGTTTCATCCCTACTTACTTAACACCTCTGTTCTATCAGTATATCCAACTATTACGGTATCCGCTAACCCTATGAATAATCCATGCTCTATTATCCCAGGGATACTGTTGAGGAGATAATCTAAACTCTGCACTTTCTCTATAGGACCAGTATGTAGATCTAATATTACACCGCCTACATCAGATAGTATAGGGCCACATCTTCCTCTCGCGGACTCCCTAGGTTTCACTTCATATCCCCTATCTCTAAGGTACTTAGTCACCATTTCCACAGCTCCAGGTAGTACATCTAAAGGTACTGGACACCTTTCTCCTAATTTTTTAACTAGTTTTCTACTATCAACTATGAAGATTCTTGTCTTTGAGTAAAATGTAAGTATCTTCTCGGTAGTTAGTGCTGCTCCACCACCCTTAATCATATTAAGCTCTGGATCTACCTCATCAGCTCCATCAACGTACACATCAATTTCATCTATATTCATCGAGCTAAGCACTTTGAAACCTAAATTCGTAAGTTTAAGTATAGTATCGAAAGATGATGCTACATATAATTTATTCCTAAATTCATCTAATTTTGATATTATTTCTATAAATTTCTCCACAGTCGAACCTGTACCTATACCAATAATTTCATAATCCCTTACATATTTGACAGCCTCTTTCGCAGCATTTGACTTAGCTATATCAATAGAGCTTAACTTCATACTTAACTCCCCTTTCCTTCTAAGATTTTGCTCTTAAATACTAATTTCGTTTGAGTACTAGATCCTGGAGGCTTACATGTAATACTTTTAAGTACATTTAATATTTTTCTCTAGCATGAGTGTAAAGATAGATCCAAAGGTAATAGATGAGCTTAAGAGGATGTTCACCCAACTAAAGGATCCCATAACTCTATACTTCTTTAAGACAAGTATTAGAGAATGTAGATACTGTAGTGAGACTGAATATATTGTTGATACAATCTCAAATCTCTCTCCCCTCATAAATGTTATTAAGTATAAAGAGGGGGAGCTTGAGGTTAGGAAGTTCAATATTGAAATGTACCCAGCTATAGTTATTCATGGCAGAGAGGAGTACAATATCCGCTTTTTCGGTCTTCCAACTGGCGGTGAATTTGGAGTTCTAGTAAATACTATAGTGGCTGTATCAACCGGTAACATAGATTTAAGTGAAAGTACGATAAAGGATATTAAAAATATAGACAAGGATGTACATATTCGAGTATTTGTAACTCCTGCCTGCCCATATTGTCCTCGTATGGCATGGAAGGCCTGTATGTTTGCACTCGTTAATAAGAGAATAACTACGGATATAATAGAGGCTGCAGAGTTCCCTGATTTGATAGAGAAATATAATATTTTTGCAGTACCTAAAGTCGTAATCAACGATAAGGTAGAGTTTGAGGGTATGGTTCCAGAGAGAGTATTTTTGAAGAGGTTACTGAAAGCTATAGAGTAGTCTTTTCGATCTTCTCTTTATTCTGATGAGAGGACGTATTCTTTCTCTACCAATATAGAGAACTACCATAGCTAAAGCTATTAGTATGAGTATCTATATCCCAACTCCTTATAGGCATTAGAAAGTTCTTCATATCTCTTAGATACTTCTTCGTATCTAGACTTAAAATTGACATATAGTTCCTCTCTAATACTATTCAGCTTCTCCTCTTTTTCATCTAATTTCCTTTCTGGACTCTTTACTTTGGAACTTAGTTCAGCTACTTCATCTACAAGGTCTCGATAGCTTCGAGCTCTAACTGGTAATATTGCTCCACTATACTCGAGGATGTGGGAATTTGAATTTACTTTATACTTCAAGAAGACCTTAAGTAGAAGTAGTGGATCGGTTGGTGGAGGAACTATTGATATAGTAGTCGTAAATGTCTTTTTCTTACTCCATCCTACATGGTGGTATTCTGTATAATAATTTGTTCATGTAGTAGCCTGCAGTAGGAATCGTATATAAGCCACAGACTAATCTTCAATTCGGCGATAGTCATATTCATTAGTGCTGTAAAATCCACAGTTATAGTATAGGGATTATTAGGAATAGCCTCATTGTCATATACTAGTATGAGCTCGTAGTGATCAGTGATCCAATTAGAATACAGGGGTTCAGCTTTAAGACAGTAGAATGACAGGCTTAATATTAATAACACCAACATTAGTAAAGCAGATCTCATGTTTGTAATGCCACTACAATTATAAAATTAAGCACAGAGGAAAGGGGCACTTCCTGATAGGTTTTACTGGACTATGTAGGTACATATGCTACTTAGCTTCAATAACAAGTGATTAATATATGATCTTCCACTATATTATGGGGATGATGATACTGACCTGCACAGAACAGTGATGATATATACCTCCACTGACCTCACTCTTATAAACTCTATGTTATTTTTCCCTTATCCTTCACTACTTATCTGAATATACTACTATCTCCTGTTATTCTCTCCTAGATTAGTATATTAAAAATTATAGTGGTGTTAAATTCTTAACAATATTCTCGTCTAATCTCTTTACTACCTCTATTAGTAACTTAACAGCGTTCTCTAGATCTTTTAGATGAATTACTCCTACATGTGAGTGTATATACCTCGTTGGAACTCCTATTACTATGCTAGGTCTACCTGTTCTATAGAGGTGGAAACGTCCGGCATCTGTACCGCCTCTAGGTACTATTGATAGTTGATATGGTATTTTACTCTCCTCAGCTACATCAATTACAAATTCTTTGAACTTCTGACTGGGTATCATGGATGCGTCGTATGTAAGTATTGTAGGTCCTTTACCAAGCACTGTTGGAGCTTCATGTGACTCTACACCTGGAACTCTGGCTATATCAACCTCTGCTATTATCGCTACATCGGGCTCAGCCACGTAAGAAACTGTTTGTGCACCCCTTGCTCCTACTTCTTCTTGAACTGTTGCTATCGACATAAGGATGTTGGGATGTTCTATATTATTTTCATAGAGAGTTCTGAGAGTCTCAACAGCTATAAATACTCCTATTCTATCATCAAAGGCTTTTCCAAACACAGTAGTTCCTGTCGATGAGATTGTAAATGGTGACCAGGGTACTATAGGATCGCCAATTCGTATTCCTAATTTCTCGACTTCTTCCTTACTTGTAGCTCCAACATCTATGAACATTGCATCGATCTTGACTACCTTGTCTCGCTCTTCAGGTTTAAGCACATGTGGAGGTTTACTAGCTATCACTCCATGAATTACCCCTTTCCTAGTCTTGATTATAACTCTCTGTCCTAGTAGTACTTGATCCCACCATCCACCAAGTGGAATGAACTTAATATATCCCTCTTTGGTTATTCCTGTTACTATGAATCCAACTTCATCACTGTGTCCCGCTATTATAACTCTAGGTTTACTGCTCACTCCTTTTTTGATCATTACTAGAGATCCTAGGTTATCCATTTCTATATTATCTACGTACTTTGATACGTACTCCTTTACTAACTTCAGTACTTCAAATTCAAATCCAGGTGGTCCAAAAGCCTCGGAGAGTCTCTTTAAGAACTCTAGTTCCTTTTCACCTATCCTATACATTAAGTTCACCAACTTAGGATTTAGTTAACCTTTTCACATTTATATTTAACTATAGTTTTAAAGTCTCTGCATTTCTCTTATAATGCACTCTTGGAATTATTATACCTCAAAAGACTAAAATAAAGAAACAGAGCAATAGGAGAAATGTTAAAAACTACTAGGATCTCCGAGCTCTTGAACACTTTAATATAAAATATCTTACTATCTGAGAATAAGAAGGAAATCACCTGATCCCATGAATCCTCTTCAAGCTTACTACCAATAGAGAACCTAGAATATTGATAGATATGAACTCTCCCGAAAATATGAGGATCCAGCTAGTCCATAGAGGTACATCCACGCCTGTAACCACTTTAAGAATATAAGGTAGATAAGTGCCGACTATTACTGTTATTATAAGATTAGCTAAAAGTCCAGCCCCAATAAGTCTTTTTAGTCCTCCTTCTCTTGCTATTAGAAATACCGTATAAGAGGCTATGAGATTGGCTAGACTACCAAGTAGACAATCTATTAAGGTAAGTTGATATATCCCCCATGGAGAAGCAATCCAGTTGGCAAGAAGACATCCTACACTAACTCCTACCACTATAGGAATACCGTAAATAGAGGAGAGCGGTATTAGTGCGTCTGCTACTCTGACCTGTACTAGGTGAAAGCTTATTACTGGTAATAGGGCTACCAGTATCACATACATAGAGCCCACTACAGCTGCTAATGCTAAATCTCTACTCTCCAATTCCTTCACCATACTTGTAGAACATTTTAATTAAGAGTAAAAAAGATAACTGCCTTAGTCTATCCGTAAGTATTGAGAATGCATCGAACTCTCTTTAACGACCTAGTCGAACTCTGTAGAATATTAGAGAGGACAAGGAGTAGGACCGAAAAGATAGCCCTATTAGTAAGGTTTCTGGATAAACTAGGTGAAGATGAAGTTATTCCCGCTGTTAGAATACTTTCTGGAAAACTATTACCTGAGTACTCTAGTAGATCTCTTGAGGTAGGTATAACCCTAATAAGGAGAGTTCTAAGAACCTTACCAGACAGAGGTTTAATTCTGGAACATAGACCTATGACCATACTGGAAGTGTACGAACTATTAAACAGGATAGCTAAAGCATGTGGTGAGGGATCTAGAAAGAGAAAGGAGAGATTGCTTACAGCTCTTTTAACCAGGTTATCGAACACTGAGCGAGAATATGTTTTGAGATCGATATTTGGAGAGATGAGAATCGGTGTTAGTACTGGACTACTACTAGAGGCCATAGCTAGATTAACTGGATCCAGTATTGAGTGTGTGAAAAGAGCTTATATGTATACACCAGACATAGGAGAGCTGGCTAGTATCGCAAAAATTAACGGTATTGATGGATTGAGAAGAACTACGCTATCCCTGTTTAGACCTATACGACCCATGCTAGCTGAAATTTGTTACAGTATAAGAGAGGCTTTAAGGGAACTTGGCAGCATAGTTGCATTTGAATATAAATATGATGGTGTAAGGATACAAGTCCATAAGAAGAATAAAAAAGTTAGAATATATACTAGAAGATTATCTGATATAACTGAGGGTATTCCTGAGTTAGTTGAGATAGTACTAGATAACATTAAGTGTGATGAAATTATCCTAGATGGAGAATTAGTTGGATACATTGATAATAAGCCTGTTAGGTTTCAAGATCTAATGAGGAGGTTCAGGAGGGAGAAATTATCTAAAGATTTAGGTTCTATGAATCTGCTTCCCTACTTTTTCGATGTTCTTTACTACAATGGTAGAGTGCTTACTGATATTTCATATGAAAACAGATGGGGGATTTTAGAGAAAGTTGTCGATGAAGGAATTTTAGCTAATAGAATCGTTACAAAGGACATGAATGCAGCAAAGGATTTCCTAAAAAGAGCTGAGGAGGAAGGACATGAAGGACTCATGGCTAAGCGACTGGATAGCATTTATACTCCAGGAGTAAGAGCTAAAACTTGGCTTAAGATAAAGAAGGCGATAACCATAGATTTAGTCATAGTAGGTGCAGAGTGGGGGCATGGTAGAAGGAGTAGATGGCTTAGTAATTACTACCTAGCTGTGTGGAATGATAGTAACGATGAGTTCTTAGTAGTTGGAAAGACTTTCAAAGGACTAACAGATGAAGAATTTGAGGAAATGACCAAGAGATTACTTAAGCTTAAAGTAGGTGAAACGGAACGTGTAATATGGGTTAAACCTAAAATAGTAGTTGAAGTAGCTTTTAACGAAGTCCAGAGGAGTCCTAAATATAAATCTGGCTATGCACTTAGATTCGCTAGAATAACAAGAATAAGGTACGATAAATCACCTGAAGAAGTTACAACTCTGAGAGAACTAGGTAGGATATATGAAGAACAGTTTAAGAGGAAGGCTAGACTAAATAAGTGATATGTGTCCTATAATAGTCGACTTAGATTACTATCCTGAGAAGGATATAGTACTCCTTCTCAGACTAAAAAGCAGAAGAAATATTAATATTATAGAGAGTATAGCGGAAATTCTTACACACTCTATAGGTATACTATGTAAGCATGGCTATGTTAAAATATTCGAGATCTATGGAAACAGTGTTAAAGTAGCTATAGACTCTGTTCTTATCGAACATGGCAACATAGCTCGACTAATGAGTGTACTAAACAGAGTAGTATCTACTGTAATAGATCCCGCGGGAAACATAAGGATTGAAGACATAAGTATACCTCCCTCAGGACTAGAATACTTCAAAGGACCATTTAACGGTGTAGAGGGTGTGAGGAAGATATTAAGTGTATTCGATAGACCACTGATTGCACTTAAATCATATGATACTACTATTGAACTAAATTTGGTAGACATACTATTAGAGGATTCTCTTTTATCCAGAGAAAGATTCTCTACGGAGTTCAAAAGGATAGTATCTAGGACACTATATATAGCCGATTTGAGTGCATTATGGAATAATATGGAGCGGTCTATGAGGTATCTACAAGATCTTGGAGTCGGTGGTATAGCTGTAGATATATCATGTATAGGATGGCCCTTCTTGAGTAGATTAAGAGAACTAGCTGAAGAATTTAACCTACTACTTTACGCTTATGGATCCCATTGGATGGGAAATAGAATTTCAGAAAGAGTCTACATCTATCTACTACGCCTTATGGGATTTGACTTAATCAATATAGGTCCGCTTATGTCGCTTAGCAGCTATAGGCTAACCCAATTGAGGTATCTAGCCGATATTTGTAGAAGAACTAGTTTGAGAGAAAGACCCTCAGCCAGAATGCTCTCAAAGAATTTTTCAAATATTAAACCTGCAATGCCTGCGGTAGATTATAAATTAGATCCAAATCTCATGTCCAAAATACCCAGATTTCTGGAACAAGATGTAGTACTGGTATTGAACGAAGCAGTGGTTTCTTTGGAAGAAATTAATGAGAAGCTTAGAGCTATAAAATTAGCACTAGAAATTATCGAGGAGCATTCTGGTTCAAGTAGCTCTAAAAGAGTCTCACTATAGTCCTAGAGATCTGGAGGTAAGATTAGGCTACTTCAAAATGTCTCGGTAAGTCTTTATAGAGGAGAGGGAATAGTGGTAATTGATGAGTATGCCTAGGTACACGTTTAGATTGTATTGCCATAAGTGTGGTAGAGAGTTTGACCCGTTAGAGCCCATTTGGAAATGTGGTTGTGGAGGAATTTTAGACATAGAGATGATCTTAGAGGAAGTACAAGTTAGTAAGGAAGTTTTTAGAGGAAGAATATGTTCTATGTGGAGATACCTAGAATTACTCCCGATAGTGGATAAAAATAACATAGTCAGTCTTGGAGAGGGATGGACTCCAATAATTAATGATAGGAAAAATAGAAAAGTACATTTTAAACTAGACTACCTTAACCCTACAGGCTCCTTTAAGGATAGAGGAGCCTCAATTTTAATATCCCATGTGAGGAGTATAGGAGTGAGTAGCATAGTCGAAGACTCTTCAGGCAATGCTGGAGCTGCGATAGCTGCATATTCTAGCCTAGCTGGTATAAGGACAAAAATCTTCGTTCCAAAAGACGCTCCTAGGGAGAAGATCTTTCAGATAAGATCATATGGTGCTGAAGTTATTGAAATTCCTGGTAGTAGAGAAAATGTGAATAAAAAGGCTTTAGAGAGTTGTAGACATGCGCTCTACGTAGGCCATCTATGGAACCCATTTTTCATAGAGGGAATAAAGACTATGGCATTTGAATACTGTGAGCAAAAGAACTGGATAATACCAGATCTAGTAATAGTACCAGTAGGAAGTGGGGGCCTACTCATAGGCCTATATAAGGGATTTAGAGAATTCCATCTACTCGATTTCATAGAGAGAATTCCTAGAATATATGGTGTACAGGCTATGGGATGTTCACCAGTATATGATCTACTTCATGGAAAATGTACAGCTACTATCTCGTCTACACTTGCTGACGGAATAGCTGTACCAGATCCACCTCGTAAATTTCAGGTAGCTAAGATAGTATCAGAAACCGGAGGAGATATAATATTGGTAAATGATGATGAGATAATTAGAGCTTGGAAAGAACTCTGTAAAATAGGACTCCTAGTAGAGCCAACCTCGGCTACATCCTATGCTGCATACATGAGATTAGTAGAGGAGGGAAGTATAGATCCCCATGAACACACTCTAATACCACTTACAGGAATAGGTCTCAAAGCCCTCGATAGGTTGAGCAATATTATTAGTAGATATGGAAAACAGAGGTTTAACTAAAGGAGTATTGAACAGAGCATACAATAGGCTCAATGACAAGTCATCATCTAGACTAAAGGCTGGCTAGAAATTGTTTGAGAGTTCAGGAAACTGTCTTCCATGTATCATATCCATATACTCCTACCTCGCCATCTGTGACCTGTTATAGCAATCCTATGATCACAGTATTTACATCTATTCTCATCATTAAGTTTCCAACTTATTATTTCGAACCCTATTCTCTTAATTACTGGTTTACCACAGGAGGGACAGTATGTGTTCTCGCCTCTGTGACCTGGGAGGTTTCCGACATAAGCATATAGTATACCTTCTTCTCTTGCTACTTTCCAGAGTTCTTCTAATTTATCTATTGGAGTTGGAATTTTATCAATGAACTTATAGTATGGAAAGAACCTGCTTATGTGTAGTGGTGTTTCGTCCCCTAGAGCATCTATATGCCACTTCACCATCTTTCTAAACTCATCCACTGAGTCGTTTAAATCAGGTATTACTAAGTACGTTGTCTCTACATGTATCCCTCTATCCTTGAGCTCCTTAGTAGCCTGAAGTACTCCCTCAAGTTTACCCTTTATATACCTGGTATAAGTATTTGGATTGAAAGCCTTCACATCAACATTAACTGCATCAATGTAAGGTATGAGTTCATCTAAGGGTTCTAGATTTATATGTCCATTTGTAACCAATACTACCTTTACTCCATCCTTTTTAACTAGCTTAGCTACATCTAGCATATACTCATACCAGATTATGGGTTCGTTGTACGTAAAGGCTAAGAAGGGGACTCCATACTTCCTAATCCTATCTCTCATTTCCTCCGGAGGAATGTAATCATGATAGTATAGATCCTCGGGTCCAACCTGTGATATGCTCCAATTCTGACACCATGGACACTTGAAGTTACAACCTACTGTACTTATGCTAATTATAGGAGCTTCAGGATAGAAGTGAAAGAGAGGCTTCTTCTCTATAGGGTCAATAGCTAAAGATGATACAAGAGCGTAATTAAGAGTATGTAGCTTTCCTCCTATATTCTCTCTAACTCCACAAAGACCCCTACGTCCCTCGGGAATAATACACATGTGAGGACATAGTGTACACTGAACTCTCCTATCTCCTAGAGTATTATAGTATGCCGCCTCTCTGATATACTTCTTGTGCAACATAGTACACCAAGTTATCTTTACTAAGTTGTAATATTAAACTAATTCTCTCGGTATCGATATTTTAGTTCATTATTAAGCCTGGTAACACTCCATATCCTAGTAGATTGAAATTATCCATGGCATTGAGAAAATACCTCTAGAGTTCTCGATAGAAATATCTTTACTGTAGAACTGAGATATCTATGATGATTGGGGTTGTCAGTACACTGTCGCAAAGCTTAACTTAGGCTTAAGTATAAAAGTACAAGCTCTTTTTTAAGGTGGTGACCGTATGTTACTAGGATTTTTAACTGGAGGACAACTAGGAGATCTGGATAGGAGTCTTAAATGGGCCGAAGAGCATGGATTCAGCTCAATGTCTATAACCATACCAGTAGATAGTAGGTTCCTTAATGTAAGAGATATTATAGAGAATCCCTCTAAGTACCTCGACATAATATCCAAGTATAAGGTGAAAATATCTGCTATAGGATTCTATGGTAATCCCATAGATGCGGATAGTACTAGGAGAAGACAACATAAGGAACATATGATGAATATAATAAAGGCTGCACACAAGCTAGAACTTCCAGTAGTTACTGGTTGGATTGGTAGGTACCCAGGTACTCTAGATGATAACATTAGAGAAATTAAAAAGGAGTGGCCTGAGATCATAGAGCTTGCTAAAGACTGTGAAGTGAAAATTGCTATAGAGAACTGTCCAGCAAACATAATGTATAGACCGGATATTTGGAGAAGGGTATTCGATGAACTGGGTAGTGAGATACTAGGATTAGAGTTCGATCCAAGTCACCTACTCTGTCAGCTTATAGATGTTATTAATATAGCTGATGAGTTCGGTGACCTGATATACCATATTCATGCCAAGGATGCTGAAATAGATTGGAGAAGAGTGAGTGAACTCGGAATTACCATAGGGGGATGGTGTCCTCATAGACTTCCGGGCTTTGGCGAGTTAGATTGGGCTGCATTCTTCTCTGTACTTAAGAAGCATAAGTACGATTACGCAGTAAGCATAGAGCACGAAGACCCATACTTTGATTATGAGGAAGGACTAATAGTAGCTAGAAAGTTTCTAGAGAGATTCATACCGTAAAATCTTTTTAACTCTACTCTCCTATCAACCTGAAAATACTATGTCTGCTATAAACGAACTAAGGTATAATCCACTTTTAGGTCGATGGATCATAATAGCTGCTGAAAGGGAAGAAAGACCCTGGAGACCAGAGACATGTCCCTTCTGTCCAGGCTCTGAGGAAGTGGATTATGGTATAAGTGTTATAACATTACCGAATAGATATCCTGCACTAGTAGTAAATCCAAGGCCATCCAGAGAAAGTGTAGATATTCTAAAGGTAAAAGGGGGTTATGGATACTGTAAAGTAGTTGTAGAAACAACTCTTCATGAGGGAGATCTATGTGACATAGGTCTCGATAATGTTGTAAAATACCTGGAGGAGATCATTAGACAACACAAAGAACTCAGTTCGGATCCCAGAATAAAGTACATCTTTCCATTTAGAAATAAGGGACCAGAGATAGGAGTATCACTACATCATCCGCATTCACAGATCTACGCATTTCCCTTCATACCATTACGTATAGAGAGGGAGATAGAATGTATGAGGAAGTTCTGGAAAGAGAGAAGTAAATGTCTTTTATGTCATATAACTGAATTAGAGCTAAAACTTAAAGAAAGAGTAATTTACAATGGAGAGGGATTTATAGCATTAGTACCATTCTACGCTGAATGGCCCTACGAGGTTCACATATATCCTAAAAGACATATAAAATACCTGGTAGATCTAGAACGAAGTGAGGTAGAGGAACTGGCAAAGGTGTTACAATTAATTACAAGAGCCTATAATAAGTTGTTTGATAGACCTTTCCCCTATATACTCTCCTATCACCAGGCTCCAGTAAATTCGGGAGATTATCCATTCTATCATATGCACCTAGAGTTCTACCCACCTCTGAGAAGTAAAGATAAGCTCAAGTACACAGCTGGAGTAGAGCGTGGTACATGGACATTTACTTATGATGGGTTACCTGAGAATAGAGCGTTAGAGCTCAAAAGAGCTATTGAAAAGGGCTAAATATATGAAATTACCACCAAATGTGATAGATGAGGAGGAACTTAGAGAAAAGAGATTTATATTTAGGGATAGAGAGGAGGCGGGAGTCAGATTAGCTAGAAAGCTATCAATATTATCGAAGAAAGTAGATTTAGTGTATGCAATACCACGAGGAGGAGTTCCAATAGGAATAGAAGTAGCTAAAACTCTAGCTACTAAACTAGATCTACTGATTTGTAGAAAGCTTGTATTCCCCTTTAATAGAGAAGCTGGTTTTGGTGCTATAGATCCTGAGGGAGGAATCTACCTAAACCTGGAGTTAGTAGAGTATTTTCAACTGAGTAACAGCATTATAGAGATCTCTAAGACTGATGCAATAAAGGAGTTAATGCGCTTAAATAAATTACTTCGAAGAGGAAAAAAGTACAATAAATTAACTGGATCTGTGATAATAGTTGATGATGGAATAGCTTCTGGATATACCATGATGTCAGCCGTAAGATTCGTGAAGAAAAAAGGAGCAAAAGAGGTGATAGTGGCCTCACCAACTGCTTCTCTGGCTGCTATAAGATTGCTCTCAACTATAGCAGATCTAATAGTTATTTTAAATGTGAGAAGTGGTCCTGTGTATGCAGTAGCTGATGCATATGTGAATTGGTACGATCTAAGGGACTCTGATGTTTTAGAGTATTTGAAGAAAAACAGACACCTCTTACTCTTTAAGGTAAACTATTATCCGAGAAGGGGAAGGGAAGAAAGTGACTATTTCTATATATGAGTTTTACTTTCTTACCTCATTAGATTCTTAAGGCTTTCTAGAGCTTCATTTAAATATGTCCATTCTAAGAGTGAGAGCTTTCTATTGAAGTATGGATTTGTATTATCTGCAAGTCTTTGTAGGCACTTGTACACAAGATAGTACTCAGATTTATCATTTAGTGAAGATTTTAGTTTAGTTAAATCATCTAGAACTTCTTTACCTTTCATTATAACAACTTCATTTAATAGTATATACTCGTCTCTTATTCTTCTTACTAGGTCTTTGGCAAACTTTTTGCCTCTTTCAGTTAGAGTATATACCCTAGTAGTACCAAAAACGAGGACTTTAATTAGATCCATTTGTTGAAGTCTTATAATACTCTCTTCAACTTCTTTACTATATGGACCAAGAGGGCCTAGTTCATATTTAAAGCCTAATAAATCGTATATAAAGAAGGGGACCTGCATCTTAATATAACCCTTGACAGGTTTACAGTTGTTTAAGTATAAATATAGCAATATCCATATGTCCTTTCGGATTCTTTTCACTCTCTTTAACACTTACACTCACCTGATGATGATAGTCTCTCGCCACTTAAATATAATACGTACCATTATAGCAAGTAGAGGTAATAATACTATTACTGAGAGTAGATATACATTGATGGGGATACCACTTATGAATATTATATCGCCCAGATATATTGGTACAATCCTATCTCTATCTAAGGACACTATGACACTATGACCCAGTATCTCTATAGTATATACACCGTGTTTAAGCTTATCAAGCACTATTTCTCCGTTCTTACCTAAGGATAATTCTAGATCAATATTCTCCCCTGTAATTTTGACGTTAATTCCCTCAAGAGGATTTCTTAAGATATCCTTGACTCTAATAGTCAAAGATTTTACATCAATACTTATTTCATATACATCTAGATCCATACTGACATAAATGGTTCCTTCGTATAAACACTGTCCAGTAAGTCTATTGAATACTTTGAGGTAATAGTCTCCTATAGGAATTTGTCTTATTAGTGCCATACCATTATTATCCGTTGTATAATTACCTACTATATTCTTATTCTTAAATAGTATTAACTTCAGCTCAGGAAGCTCTTCACCTTCCAAATCCCTTATTAAAATTCTAAAGGATGTTACATTACATCTGAGGATCTTAAATACTTCATCATAGTCTATAATCTCTCTACATACTTCTTCACCCATATACTCTACAGATACAAGTAATCTAATCGGCGGTAAACTCTCAAAAAGGAGTACTGATCTTCCAGAACATTCAAAAAGGTACTCATTCAATTCTAATGCATATACTCTCACCATAGCTTCATTTATAGGATCTCCCTTACAATCTACGATCTCGATTCTCAATTTTCTACCCTTACAGGATATCTCCATCTCGGATGCTTCTAGCGAAGTTATGAATAGTCTGTCTACTTCTATTCCTCTCCATAAGACTGATATGTTGAGATATGGCATTGTTGGTTTTACTAAGTTAACTGTGTTATTACTCTCAACGATTACTCCATATGGAAAGTATAAGTATGATATAAAATCGTTAGCATATGGTAATGATATTCTGAAAGTCACTCTCTCAAATCTGGGCATTACTTTAAGTGTCATAGTATACTCCTCAGCTCTAGGCTTTATGCTTAGCAACATGCCACCATTCACATTACGATTTATTATAGGGTCGAAGTACTCTAGCTCATTGTTAAGGAAAATTAAATGAGGAGGAGTTAATATTCTCAACCATGCTCCTCTAGGTACTTTTAAGACTACTCTATCTCTATACCATTCAGTTTGTACTACAGAAATAGTGATAGGTCTTACTTTAACCATTAGGAGGATATTATCCTCTCCTGAATTGATTATACTGAATTTACTGGAGAAGATAAGTATACTCATGTTCATGATTAATACGTCGCCCATAGCCGGTATGGTATTAAAAGCTAGGACTGAATGATGTTCATCTACAATGAGGCTTCTAGGTCTTTTTCCCATAACTACTAGGTCAACTTTTAGTGCGTAAAGTTTCTTTTCCTCGACTTCTGGTGCTATCGTTATCTTACCATATGGTTTAAGAGTCCTACTCTCTTCCTTAATAATATCACCTATTATTATAGCATGAATAGGATCTAATGATACTCCTCTCTTAAATACGATCCTATATGTTCCTATTTCATAGGGGTAAAATAATACATACTTTCTGGTGAATATAAC
>QMRW01000021.1 GCA_003650785.1 Thermoprotei archaeon
ACCATTACTGGCAATCATTATGCAGGAGGGATGAATAGGTACTATGGGAATCCCTGCATCCGAGAAATATCTGCATAGTAGCTCGTTTAAACGTAACATGGCTATTCTAGTCTCTATATATCCTCTGTAGGACGTCTCTCCTCTATCTATTCTATAGGATGTCGCTACATAATGTCCGAAGGATCCTCCTCCATGAATTAAGATGAACCTAAAGTTTTTATGAATAAGTTTACTGATCTCTCTTGCTAACGATTTCATTACCTCTGTCCTTGGACATAATGGTCTACTTTTATCGGTTATAGCAGATCCTCCAAGTTTCAGTATTATTAATTTACTATCATTGGTACAACTCAATTGATCACCACCTTCTTTTCACTATGAAGTAACCAATCTCTTCTAGCATCTCCCTTGCCTCTGTCATCTCTAACCTACGGAGACTATGTATAGCACTTTCAATAAATTCCTTAGCCATTCGATAAGCTCTCTCCTTTGAGGTTGTAGTCTTTATTATGGTTATGGCCTCTCTAACATCCCTATCGTGAACCTCATCTTTTCTCAGTATGCCTAGTAGTCTTCTCTTCTCTACTTCATCTAGTTCCTCTAGTGATAGAAGTACAACTATATTTCCGAGCTTGTGTTCTATTATGTCCTTGCCTACCTTCTTTCCGAATACTCTCTCCTCCCCGAATATATCTAAGAGGTCATCAACTATCTGAAAGGCCATTCCTATATTGAGTCCATACTCCGAGAGCGATTTTCTTATTGAGTTATCTGCATCAGCTACTATAGCTCCTGAAAGACAGCTTGCACGCATTAGCTCCGCTGTCTTATATCTTATCATCTTAAAGTAGTCGTTGAGAGTAATGTTATAATATCGATGTTTAATTAGGTATTCTTCATGTCTACCAGCTTGCTCAAACAATATATCTAATCTCTCTCCTTCTATTAACCTCTTAAGAGTAGTTGCGAGTAGTGAATGAAGTTCTACGGGACACTTTGTATCGTTAATAGCTTGGACAATAGACTCTCTATAATGTGTTGCAACTAGTATAGCCATTACATCACTATAGACCTTTCTAAGAGTAGGCTTACCCCTTCTCAACTCACCCCTATCTATTATATCATCGAGTATCAGTGAATAGTTATGGACAAGTTCTATTGCTGCAGCAACTGGTACAGCATCTTCTATTCTACCCCCCGCAGCTTCACAGCTCAGTATAGTGAGTGCGGGTCTTATTCTCTTCCCTCCCACCTTTACTTGATAGAGTACAGCCTCTCTAAAGTCACCAGAAGTATCCCTTAGTAGGACCTCCTCCATGTATTCGTCAACAAGAGCTCCTAGTTCTCTGAGCTTATCGAGTACGATTGAGCTCACAGTATTCCCTATTCTTCTCAGTATAACTCCAATTTAAACTTAGGTAAGAACTTAGCTCTAGGTGATTATATGAAGAAGTTTTTCTTCGAGTTTCTTTAGAGGATCCAATGAGTAGTCCACTTGAACCCTAATAGGATTACTATATGGTTCTACATATACAACAGCAGCACTACGATCTCCTCTTCTATCTCCACCAGCTTCGTGTCCTGCTTTAAGGGCTTTTATGAGTCTCACGATAGGATGAAGATCCGAGGTAGTACTTAACACCCTATACATTACGTCGATAACATCACTACTACTGAGCATATTTCCACCACAAACAAAGCCTATACCAATCCTAGCACCTTTGGCTGGAGGACATAAGACACCTGTATGAGCGTATCCATTCCCTCTACAGGAGAACACTAAAAGCTGTCTCTTATCGGGCTCAGGATCCGTACGTAGAGCCAAGTCAACAGCCTCCCTACTATTGTAGCCTCTTTCGAGTAGGGATAAGACAAGAGGTCCTAGTGTGATATTTGTATATCCCTGTGTTGCCACCGCACCTACACACGCTCTAGCCCACGGGACTCTATTACCTACTGCTAGACTACCTGAAACTACACCTACTAGGACAGTACCCTCAGGTTCAGCCAGCACTACGGTATAAGTCATACTCTCTCCCAGTTGAACCTATTTATCTATTAGCGTGAGGATTAATAACTTGATTTCCTTAATCAACTGAGCTTAAGATGAGAGAATGGTTACTAGTACTACTAGGTATAGTTCAGGGAGTGGCAGAATGGTTGCCAGTAAGTAGTAGCGGTATAGTAATGCTAATACTAGTGCTTTTAGAAATATCCCCTCAAGTAGCTTATGATGTAGCACTATATTTACACTTAGGAACAGCTGTAGCTGGCTTCGTGTACTACCGAAAAATATTCTATCGCTCTGTGGTAGATTTAGTTAGAGCTGACTTCACCAATATCTACTTGAAATTCCTACTAGTTACCACAGCTCTCTCTATAATAGTAGCTTTACCTACTTACATAGTATTCAGAGGAGTTGTAAGTAGACTCGAAGGCTCAGTACTAATGTTATTCATAGGATTATTACTGCTAGTGGTGGCTATACTGCTAAGAGTATCTGGAAAAAGCACTACTAGGAGAGTGGAGGATATTGAGTTTAGGGATATGATTTTGTATAGCCTAGCCCAGGGGCTCTCAGTGTTACCTGGAGTTTCAAGGAGTGGAATAACTCTGGCAGTTATGTTAATATTGGGCTTCAGTTCAGAGGATTCACTTACAGTTAGTTTCTTAACCGCACCTATAGTGAGTTTACTGACTGCTCCGTTAATGTATAGAGAATTTGAACCAGTATACGTTGCTCCACTTATAGTCTCAACTGTAGTAGGCATAGTAACTATAGGAATGATGCTAAGGCTAGCTAGAGTATTTGAGACGGATATCTTTACGATCATAGTAGCCTTAATGATTCTATCAGCTAGTATAGTACTTACTCTCAGTAGTCTCTAGAGGGGTATTTATTAGGAGGTTCCAAGATTACATTTTTAAATAACAGTTGCATACGCTGAGTAGCATATGTAGGGGATAGTATGAGAAAGCGTAAGAAGAAAGGTAAGTCGCACTCAACACGACCCCTGAGAACAGGTCCTCCAGAATGGCTAAAATTATCTCCAGGGGAAGTTGAAAGCCTAATAGTAGATTTAGCTAAACGTGGATATCCCCCCTCAATGATAGGCATAATACTTAGAGATCAGTATGGAATACCCCTGGTTAAACAGGTAACAGGAAAGAAGATTGTACAGATACTTAGAGAACATGGTCTAAACCCTGAACTTCCAGAGGATCTAGCTAACCTCATAAGGAGAGCTATGAGGGTGAGGAGACACTTAGAAGAACATCCTAAAGATTATCACTCTAAAAGAGGTCTCCAGGCAATAGAGTCTAAAATCTATAGGTTAGCTAAGTATTATAAGAGAGTAGGAGTACTCCCAAAGGACTGGAAATATAAACCGGAGAAGATAAGTATATTCATCTAGCAGGGGAGGATCTTGAGAAAATTCTACGACCTATATATAGTGGCGAGTACTGAAGATATTCCTAAATTCCTTGAGAGGGGTCTAAAGCTAGGATACAGAGGGATAGCCATCTCCGGGCTATCCATCAGCACGAGAGAAAAGTTGGAGATCGACTTAAATGTAGAAATTATATCCAGACTTGATCTATATTTTGATAGAAACATACAGGCAAAAAGAATACTTAGAAAGGAGAGAAGGAACTTCGAAATAATAGTTGCCCATCCTAAAAATGTGAACGCTGCCAGATTCTCAGCTAGAGATAGGAGGATAGATATGATCAATTTCCACGGAAATGAGCATCTCTTTGGACCAGTTCAGGCAAAACTCATGGCTAATGAAGGTAAAATACTCGAAGTATGTCTCAAAAGGATAAGAGTTTTGAACAAAAAATCAAGTCTGCGTACGCTTTTTAGTATTATTAGGAGATACTATAATATGTTGACACTAGCGAGGGAAATGGGAGTGGACGTAGTGTGCTCTAGCGGAGCGAGTGATCCCTATGAAATGCATCCACCTAGAGATATTGCAGCCTTTATCTCGACCCTTGGACTTGGAGATAGAGCTATATACTCCCTAAGTAAGATCCCAATGAGCATTGTTGAGAGAAATAGACTAAAGCTCTCAAATAAGTTCATTGCACCAGGTGTAATGTTACTAGATGAATGATATATTTAAACTAAAGCGATAGACAAGGATAGTGAGGGAGCTGAACTGGTAAGAGCAAAGAGACTGAGAAGAAGATACCTAGTATTCAGAGTGGAATCTAAGAACGGAGATAAAATATGGAAAAGAAGAGAAATAGAGGAGCCTTTAATCAATAGTCTACTCGTACTTCGCGGAATAGTGGGACTCGTAGAGACAAACTTCAAGTTGGTCAAATATGATGAACAAAGAAGCGCAGGAATAATATCATGCTTTCATAAACATGTCGATCTAGTGAGATCAGCCATACTCATGGCTGGATATAGGCTAGATAATACAGTTATGTACACAGTTAAGACTACTGGTACTCTTAAAAAAGCAATTAAAATTCTCGAATCTATGCCTAAGATAATTTCACATAATTTCGTAGACACCCGGAAGGAGTAATACCTCTCTACATTAGTACTCTGCATGAGTATACAAGGAATTCTAGAAGAGCTTATAGGAGATTTAAGATATGATCCTCTACTAGGCTATTTGAGTGGATATTTATATAGGGACTCATAGTAATCAAATATAGTTGTAAATTGAGATGGCTGTAGGTCTTATACATTATTGAAAAGTTATATAAGCCACAGATCGAAAAAATCCCTAGGTGATATGTATTGTTCCCTCCGACGGGAATGGGGTATGATAGAGCTATAACCATTTGGTCACCAGATGGAAGACTTTATCAAGTAGAATATGCTATGGAAGCCGTTAGGAGAGGATCACTTACACTGGGAATAAAGACAGAAGAAGGTATAGTACTTGCTGCAGAGGTTAGATCTATAGCTCTCTTAGAGGAAAGTAATAGAGGATATAAGATAGTAGCAGTAGATGATCATATTGGTGTGAGCTTCTCGGGATGGTTCTCTGATGCTAGAGTATTAATAGACAGAGCTAGATACTATGCACAAGTACATAGGCTTCTTTATGATGAACTTATTGAGGTAGAACTACTAGCTAGAAGAATTTGCGACATATTACAATTGTACACACAGCATGGAGGAGTTAGACCCTTCGGCGTAGCTCTATTAATAGGTGGTGTTGACTTTACAGGTCCACAGCTAATTTACGTAGAGCCCAGTGGTACTTACTACAAATTTCTAGCACATGCTATTGGTACTGGTGCTGAAGAACTTAGAGGACTACTCGAAAAGAGTTATAAGAGAGAGATCCATCTCGATGAAGCCGTAACATTAGCAATAAGGTCACTGAATAAAGTTATTGAAGGAGGATTAAAAGCTGAGAACATAGAAGTAGCAATAATAGAAAAAGAAACTATGAAGTTTAGAAAACTGGAAAGAGAAGAAATTCGAGAGCTTATTGAAAAAGTAGGGTGAGTTTAATTGAAAGCTAGGGAAGTCATCGCAAGATATCACTATATGGGTAAGAAATTTGAAATATTAGTCTATGCCGAAAAAGCCTGGTTATTCAAAACAGGTAGACTAGATGATATAAGAGAAGTCCTGATTGGAGATACTGTATATTATGATGTAAGAAGAGCAATGAAAGCATCCATGGAGGATATTAAAAAGGTCTTCGGAACTGACGACATATACAAGGTCGCTGCCAGGATAGTGAAAGAGGGAGAACTACAACTTACAGCAGAGCAACGACGTGAACTTATAGAGGAGAAAAAAAGGAGAGTAATAGAGGTTCTCTCGAGAAATGCTATAGATCCTAGAACAGGACTACCTCACCCTCCTCTCAGAATAGAGATGGCAATGAAGCAAGCGAGAGTACCTATAGATCCCTTCAAACCTGTGGAGGAACAGGTTAAATTTGTTATAGATAGTATTAAGAGCATCCTTCCATTAAAACTAGCTAGAGCAAGAGTAGCAGTAAAAGTACCACCAGCCTATGTAGGAAGAGCCTATGGACCCATCTCAAAAATGGGGAAAGTACTCAGAGTTCACTACCTATCCGATGGTAGTATGAGTATGGAACTTGAAATAGCAGCTGGACTAACTGAGACACTTCTCAACAAGCTCCTCGAATTGACTAAGGGAGAAGGGGAAATGAAAATATTAAGTAAGGAATTCGTATGATGTGATAAAGGTGAAGAGAGAAAAAATTAAGATAGTATTACCAGGTGAAGTAGTTAAAGTGGGTGATATCAAGACAACTACAGAAGTCATTAAACTAGATGATAAACTTGTCTCTACTCTAATAGGAATACCTAAAATGAAGAGAAGAAGAGGAGAAAGAGTACTGAGTGTACTACCCCTAAAAACACCCTATATTCCCAAAGAAGGCGACATTGTGATAGGGAAAATAGTCGATATAGGGGTAACTAACTGGCTAGTGGACATAAACTCTCCATGGAAAGCTATTCTTCCGATATCAGAAGTTCTCTCTAAACCAGTTAATGTAAGTAAAATAGAGCTAAAAGACTACTTGAACATAGGAGATCTAATTGTAGCTAGAGTTATAGCTTTTGACTTAACGAGAGATCCTCTACTGACGATAAAAGAATCTAGATTAGGTAAGGCTACTAGAGGTCTCTTTCTGGAACTTAGTTCATGGGATTGGTTACTACTTAAATCTAAGGAGAAGACACTTCTGAGAGGGGTTAAGAAGAAAGCCAACTGTAATATAGTACTCGGTGCTAACTATAGAGTACTTATGATAGGGAAAGGACTAGAAGAAGAGCTAAAAGCTTTGGAGATCGTGAGAGAAACCCTAGGAAGGAGATCGACATGAAATCTAAGCTTAAGCTAATAGATGAAAGTGGTAGAAGAATAGACGGCAGACTACTAGATGAGCTCAGACCTCTAAGGTTCGAGGTAGGTATACTAAAGAATGCTGATGGTTCTGCCTATATTGAACAAGGAGGTAATAAGATTGCCGTAGCTGTATATGGACCCAGAGAAGTACATCCAAGACATCAAGCTAGACCCGATAGAGCGCTTCTGAGAACAAAGTATAGAATGGCCACGTTCTCCGTTAAGGACAGAAAAAGTCCTACGCCTGGAAGAAGGGAAATAGAGATATCAAAAGTCATAAGAGAAGCGCTTGAACCGGCACTCTTACTTGAAAAATTCCCAAGAACAGCTATAGATGTCTTTATAGAAGTATTACAGGCAGATGGAGGGACTAGATGTGCTAGTATAAGTGCGGCTGCATTAGCACTAGCCGATGCTGGAATACCTATGCGAGATCTAGTAACAGCTGTAGCTGTAGGTAAAGTAGATGGAAGAATAGTTCTTGATCTTAACCACCTTGAGGATCAGTATGGTGAAGGAGATATGCCAGTAGCAATGATGCCCTCACTAAATGCCATAACATTACTCCAATGTGATGGAACTTTCACTCTTGAAGAGTTTAAAGAAGCTCTAGAACTCGCGAAGAAAGGTATAGGTGTAATCTACGAAAAGCAGAGAGAAGCATTAAGATCCAAGTATTTAGATGCTCTAAAGACATATAGGGTGATATAATGTCTAGAATAGAACATGTAATTCCACTTATAAAGCAGAAGACTATAAGAGCACTACTAGAAAAAGGAGAGAGATTAGATGGAAGAAAACCCATGGACTTTAGGGACGTAGAGATAAATGTTGGAGTTATTGATAGTGCTGAAGGATCAGCTATTGTCAACCTAGGTAACACTATGGTGATAGCTGGAGTAAAACTCGGTATGGCATCACCCTTTCCCGATTCACCGAACTCGGGTGCACTCATAGTTAATGCTGAATTAATACCTCTAGCATCACCTCTATTCGAATATGGTCCACCTAAGGAAGAAGATATAGAGATATCAAGAGTAGTGGATAGAGGTATAAGAAGCTCTAAATTGATCGATTTAGAAAAGTTAGTCATAGTAACTGGGAGAAAAGTATGGTTTGTATACGTGGACCTCTATGCTCTAAATCACGATGGAAACTTATTAGATGCCTGTATGCTTGCAGCAGTATCAGCTCTTTTAACAGCTAGAAAGCCTAAGACACGCATAGAGGGTGATCACATCGAGATATTGGATGAGAAGGAGCCAATACCAATAGGAAATACAGCAATATCCATAACCTTTGCGAAAATAGGAGAGTACGTAGTAGTAGACCCTACGTATGAAGAAGAACTAGCTATGGATGCAAGACTTACAATATGCTACGATAAGGAGGGTAGAATAGTGGCAATTCAAAAGGGAGGTAGCGGTTACTTTACGTCAGAAGAAGTAATAGACTTAGGAAAAAAAGGATTGGAGATCTCCAGAAAGCTTATAAGCAAGCTTCCCACACCGCTGAGTGAGTAGAGGAGAGTGGTAGTAATGGGTAGGACTAAGAGCGTTGGCATCTCAGGCAGATACGGAGCGAGATATGGCACCACACTGAGAAAAAGAGTTAGAATGATAGAGGAGAGAAGGAGAAGGCCCTATAGATGTCCGAGATGCTATACACTAGGCAGAATGATAAGGATAAGCGTAGGAATATGGAGATGTAAGAAGTGTGGATATACTTTTGCTGGAGGTGCATGGATTCCTAGAACTGAGTTAGGAAAAACTTTCACACCCGAGGAACTCAAGAGGAAATGAGGAGTAAATTAATCGTAACTACCACCAGAAGACCTAGCACAAGAGCGAGGAGCCTAGCTAACGATTTAGCTAGAAGCTTACCCAAAGCTACTAGGATTAATCGAGGAAAGTTAAATATAGAAGAACTTGCTACTAAAGCTCTCGATTTAGGTGCTGAAAGGGTACTAATAGTAGGAAGAGGGCTTCATGGAAATCCTGGAAGAATAACCTTCTTAATGATATCAGAGGAAAGATACTACTTCTACCCCCTCATAATCCAGCTAAAGGGAGTAAAACTTATGAGAGAGCTTCATGATATCTCATCTCCAGGTAGAGTAGAAAGATGCGCTATTGTAATAACACCGGGACCAAGTATTGAACTAAGTGAATTAGCTCATAGCCTATCAGAAGTCCTAGGAATATTCTACCTAGAGGAGGACTCTCTGAGGTCTCTCTCTAATGCATTTGATAATATTATCGTACTCGAGGAAATTCCTTCAATTGGTACGAGATTTGTACTTAAGTTCATCAATCCCAGAGACTTAAAACCTTCCGGACCTAAACTATTTATAAAGAGGGTCCTGTATAGGGAGCCTATTTAAGCACTCGGGGAGGAAAGACTCTCCACCACATACAACGAATATTACAGAAGTAATGGAGTATCAGAATCGAAAATATGTTTGGGGAGAAGTGATACTTTATTAAGTTAATGGGTATTTAAAGGAGAGATATGCCAAGTGGAGAAGTGAGAATTGAGCTATTGATAGAAGATCTCGATTTCTTGGATGTACTCTATAAATCTCTCTTACCCGAACTCAAAGAATTCCATACTAAGAGAGGTAGAATGGATATATCGAGAGAGCATAATAAACTCGTAATATTAATAGAGGGAATTGATCTATCAATACTAAGAGCCTTAGTCAATAGTGCTTTAAGACTGATAGGTGCTACATTAGAGACGCTTTATTGTCTCTTCAGATAACGCTCACTTCAAGCTCAACTTCATGTATTGATATGATCGCACCTAGGTATAGCTATTTAAATATTCAAGTTTAATTAATTCGATTGAGGTCTATAGTATGTCAAGTATAGAAGAGTTACCACCATCTGTTAGGAAATTAGTAGCAAATCTACAGAGACTACAGAACGAACTTCAGACAGTAATTCTCAGAAAACAGCAGCTCGATCTACAACTTAGAGAGATAGAGATAGCAATAGATGAAATAGATAAAGCTCTAGATAAAGGTGGTGATGTGAAGACCTATAAACTAAGAGGTATAGTGCTCATATCAGTAGATCCTGGAGATCTTAAGAAGGATCTAGAGGAGAGGAAAGAGATAATAGAGGAGAGAATAAAGATACTCGACAGACAAGAGTCCATGCTTAGAAAGAGAATAATGGATGTACAGAAGGAGATAAGAGAGATAGCTAGAGGAGAGACGGGAAGAAGTGAATGAATTCAGCTAAGCGT
Organism: Thermoprotei archaeon; assembly: GCA_003650785.1. Taxonomy (GTDB): domain Archaea; phylum Thermoproteota; class Thermoprotei; order Thermofilales; family B20-G17; genus B20-G17. Next base: position 10,121 of record QMRW01000021.1, read on the forward strand.
AAAAGATTACGCTTTAGAAAACTTACAGATGAAGATAAGAGTAAAATACTGAATATAATCTTTAATCATGTAGAGGAAGAGATAAAGAGTAAATTTCCAGAAGATCACATAAGAGACTTAGTAATAAAGATAGAGATCATTGGAGAATACTTCCCTACAGTTAACGTAGAAGTCGATATAGAGATTAAATCCTTTCGAAAAATAGACACGAATAAATTATTAGAGGAAGTAGTAGACAGAGCTCTTGAAAAGGCAGAGACTGAAATAAGAAAATTATTAGAACTATGAAAAATATAGACTAATAGCTTTCCAAGATATTAGAAATCTAAGATTTTCTACTCTCTACTAGGACTACGAATATACAACGAGAGATGGGAATATCCTGTGGATAGGCTTTAAACTAAAAGATGTTAGGATATAGGACGAATTTAAGAGGAAGAGAGTATAAGTTAAGTGTATGAAATTTGAGGATCTAATCGATACTATCAAGTCCCTTCATAAATATAATAGATTAGCAATAATAACTCATCAAGATGCAGATCCAGATGCTATAGGTTCAGCTATAGGTATGAGCTATCTCCTAAAACAACTTTACCCTACCTCAGATGTTAATATAATAGTTCCTGGCGGTGCTAGTAAACTGGCTCGTAGAGTATTCTCGAGGATTTATGGAAGCGATTTAGAACTATCAAAGGAGTTTATACAGGCAGACATATATGTCCTGGTAGATGTCAACAATCTAAGCCAGCTAGGAGATATAGGAAAGAACTTAGAGAATATCAGAAACAGGATAATAGTAATAGACCATCATATCCCGACTAAGGGTACATTGAGCAGAGTTAGGTGTAAGTGGATATTTACGGAGGCCAAAGCGTGCTCTCTAATGGTGTTTACACTACTGGAAAATCTAGGCATGGATATTCCCAGTGATCTCGCTACACTATTACTAGCAGGTATTCTCTATGATACCAGAAGATTCCTTCATGCGAACTCCAGGGTATTTGAAGTATGTAGTAAGCTCCTAAAGAGGGGTGCTAACTACGCACTAGCTCTGTCATCATTAGTAACTACTGAAGTAGATATCTCTGAAAAAATAGCTATACTCAAGGGTCTACGAAGGATGGATATTTTAAGAATAGGAGAATTCATAGTAGCTCTGTCATATGTGAGCGCCTATGAAGGAGTTCTAGCAAGAACTCTGATCTCATTAGGAGTAGACCTAGCCATAGTTGTTGCTGAAAAGAATGATACTATTAGGATAAGTGCTAGATCATCATCTAAGTTTTACAAGTTAACAGGGATAAGCTTAGGAAAGGATCTACTACCAGCTATAGGAAGGGTAATACACGGTGAAGGAGGAGGTCACGCTACAGCAGGTGGAGCTGTAGGAAGAGGTAGTCTGGGACAGGTGCTGAGTAGAGTTTACGATATTGTCATCGATATTCTATGGAAAAGACTTGCCTAGAGGACATATACCGCAGTTACTGCACCTACTATAACAACTTTCCGTAATCTCTCCAGAGAAATACTTCTCATATTCGTAGCGTAGGTAACTCTTACTTATACCAATATCCACTATATCCCATGGTAATTCATCCTCAAGCTCGTATCCTTGGAGGGGTTTTTCGAGTATACGTCCATATTTACCAATATACTTACTAATCGCTCTGTGCCAACTACTAACAGTACGTACACCTCTATGAGCAACTTCTAGTATTACACTATGAGCTTCTTCAGGAGCTCTAGCTAGGAAAGTCTCACTATAGGCAAATTTCCAGTTCAGAAATTCTACTTTCACGCCACTAGTTGACTTGAGTGATCTGAGAATAACATCTTCCTTCTCCAGAATATTCTTTATACTCTCAAAAGGAGCCCATTGAAGTGGTGTATGAGGCTTTGGTATGAAGGGATTTATAGTAACAGTTACTCTTTGAAAGCCACTTTCCTTAATCTTACGGATAAGTCTTCCAATTTCCATTACATCTTTGAGAGTTTCTCCAGGGAACCCTATCATAAAGTATAATTTGATCTTCCTAAATCCATAAGATCGTGCTATTCTACAGAGCTCAAATAGATCGTCAGGGTATATTCCCTTATTTATACTGTTGGCTAAATTTACTGTAGCTACCTCTGGGGCTACAGTTATGCTTCGTTGTCCACTTTTTCGAATAAGTTTAATAACATCTTCACTTAAGGCGTCTAATCTTAGTGAGGGGATTGATACCCTAAGATTTCGATCGCATATCTCTTCCAGTATATCGACTATTTGTGGATGATCTACCATTGCCAAAGATATTAGGGATACGGAGTTAACTCCGCTCTGTTTTAAGCCTATATCTAAAATCTCTAGTATACGTTTCATACTCCTCATTCTAGGGGGTCTGTATATGAAACCTGCTAGACAGAATCTGCAGCCATAACCACATCCTCTATTGATCTCAAGAAGAAATGAGGGTCCAAATGCTACTTTAATATCAACCGGAATAAATTGTCTTAAAGGATAGAAGCTTTCATCTAAATCCTTAGTGTAAACTCTCCTAACTCTTTTCTCACTATGAATTGGTACGTATAACCCAGGGACTTCAGCTAAGGCTTCTAGCGAACCTGTATCTTTAGCTACTTTTAGAGCATCTAGTAGTTGATTATACACATCCTCTACTTCTCCTATGAATATCGCATCAAATATGGGCGAAATTGGTGATGGATTCTGAAAAGCTACAGGACCACCAGCAATGAGAATAGGATATTCTCTAGGATTCCTATCTTTAGAGTAAACTGGTATACCTAAGAGTTCTAGTACTTCCACGCATTTGGAGAGATCAAGTTCGTTATGGATAGTGAAAGCTAATACATCAAATTTATTCAGTTTTCGGTGACTTTCTATACTGATGCCTCTGGGATATATATTGTCAAAACTTCTCTCACACAGCACATCCTCTCTCTCATTGAATAACCCATAGAGCATCTGAAGTGCAAGGCTTAGAATACCAGACTCATAGGTACTTGGGTAATATAAGCATATTCTAAGGTCTACTTTTGTCCAGTTCTTTAGTATAGTATTCCTTTCCAGTAGTCTTCTCATGATGCTGCAATAGAAGGTGGTAGCTTTAGAGGTATTTCAAAGGTATTCGTTAGAACTTTAATTTTAGACACTTCAACCTTCTTAAGGGGATATATTACTTTAGCTCTATTATAAACCTCAGCTGCTATAGGGCCTAGTGCTGCTTCTTGTATAAATTCTTCAAATGTAAGCTGATTGGCTTTTTCCTCAATAACTTCCCATGCTTTCTTCCTTATAGCTCGTTTCTGAGATTTCTTTACCCTATGAGCAGTGATAACTAGCACGAATACTCTAAGATGAACTCCATCCTTAGTTACTATATCCCTTATAGCTTCTACCTTAGAAGTTCCTCTTCTTATAAGGCTCTTTAGATAATCTCTTGAGAGTTCAAATCCCTTAAATTGTGTAAAAGCCTTATCTTCTTCAATTCTTACCACTTGAAACTTCAATTTTATGGGTAATTGTGATATATCCTTTGTTATATCGTAGAGACTTACCTCTATAGTTCTACCTAGCATATGCTTATCACTATTTGCTGGAACTTCTCCAAGGACAGCGAATCCAAAAGATGAAGGAGCATACAGGGTATACCACTTCTTGGCAAGCCATCTTTCCCTGGCTGCTCTACTTATACGTATACTCGACATTTACACCACCTCTGTAACTACTCATGGTATTATAAATGTGTTCTCAAGTTGATATATTCTACTATTACTCATCTAGTAATCTCGATTAATAAGGTTCCTCCTAGAGTGTTTCTTTTGTATCGCACTCTAGGGTTCATTACCCGAGTTTCATCTCTATACCTCCTACGCCAGCCAGTCATCCATTTCCTGACTAGCCTCAGCGACATGGAGACACATCCAAGATTCATACTCTCGATATTCATAGGGTCGATATCCAAATACTCCTAGGAGGAAATGAATTTAAACCCTACGGGGTGAGAGGTTCATGAAACAAAAGACACAGAAAATGATGAACTGTTTCAATAGGCTACTGAGGATACTACTCGAATAGCTGTCATTATACACATTATTATTTCATCTATCGTATTCTTAATAGTCATCGGGCTAGGTGAGACTATCTCTATTACAATATCAGCTCCCCTTACCTCTGTTTTTATGGTTAATCTCTCGGGCACTTGTTTATTGTCGGGTATTATTGATTTGTATATTAATTCAGCTACATTCTCATTATCAAATGATATCTTAAGTATAGATCTTATCAGCATATCTCTTATC
>QMRW01000022.1 GCA_003650785.1 Thermoprotei archaeon
AGTATAACTCTTAGGTTTATGGCATCCCTCTAAACTTGCAATACCCTAAGTATACTGTGGTTAATCAGTCACCTTAATACGACAATACGACCAGCTACTATGAGCTCCTCTACTTCATCCACGAAAAGCTCTACTCCCCACATCTTTGGAAGCTTTATTATGAAATCTCTCTCAGTAATTATTCCTATGCATTCTCCCCTATCCACTACTACTAAACTGCCTATATTGTTCTCTCGCATAATCTTTATGGCTTCTCCTAGATCAACATGGGGTTCTACTGTTATCACTTTTGTAGATGCTAAATATGAGAGAGGAGTACTATACACGCTCTCCTTATCTAACAGTCTAAGTCTCTCTAGAGTCTCCTCCAGGGAATAGAATTTTACAATATCCTTTATACTAACTATGCCTCTTAGATTAGGACCTGTTTTCAGAGGTATTCTCCTGATGTGCTTCTCGTGCATCAATTTCTGTCCTTCTATTAGTGTAGCTTGTGGGGGTAGTGTTATTAAAGGCCTCGACATGAGTTCACATACTCTTACCATAGTTTTCGCTTCAGAGAATAGTGCCATTATATGTCTTTCCGATATTATCCCCACTACTCTACGCTCTTCATCTGTGATTGCTAGTGCTCCTATATTCCTCTCTAACATTATACTCACAACAGCTTGAATATCATCATCCGGAGTTACATAGGGTGGCATGTATTTTATCGAGTTGACAGGCTCTTTCATGATAGCCTCATATAGATTCCCATTGTACTTCTCCTCCACAATTCTACTCTTAGGTCCTCCTCCTAAGAAATCTATTATATCTCTAGCCGAGACCATTCCTATGAGCCTATTATTTTCATCTACTATAGGTGCGTGTCTAACCCACTTTTCAGCAAGACCCTTAATAACCTTGATAATAGGAGTACTTTTTTCAACAACAACCGCAGGAGGATATCTGCCTATTTTAAACTCTTTAAGTGTCTTCATCAAATATACCTATTCTACATGATATATAAAGCCATTACCTTAAACTTAGGTTACATTATTCTTGACATACCTTCCTGAGGTCATTTAGAAGTTCATCTCCCCTTTTCTTTATATAGTTCCATAAAAGATCGAGATCTCGATCGTACTTCTTATCATGCATACATTCAGTATACCTTTTTATAAAGTTCAAAATGGGACCTATTAAGGGATTCTTTATCACTATTAGTTCTTCCTTGTCTACATTAATAGTCTCTATTATAGTATTATCAAGCGGCGTTTTAGCTCCTAGTATGTCTATTAATATCAGATTTCCATCCTCATAGTAGGCATTAACGATATCTCTAGCAACTTCAACTCTATTCGGTGTAAGTAGAACTTTAAACTCACACATGGGATTTCACCCGTTCTTATGGTTAGTACACTAATATAAACCCTTCCCTACATAATGATGTGATGAGGATACTGGTTTTAACACAAGGATTCTACGGAGAGAGAATAGTAAGAAATCTAAGAACTATAAGAGAATGGAATGTAAATGAGGTAAAACTTCCTCATATAGAATTCGAGACAGCACTAGACGAACCTGAAACAGTAGAGATGGAGGGACTGGAGGACTGCGATATTCTACTGTTAGCATGTGAAGAGACCTCAGTACCTCTTCTAATACCTACCATAACCGAGAGGATTAGTGTAAAGTCTATAATAGTAGCTGTGGATAATCCTAGACTAGTGGGTATAGGTTTGGAAAACTTATTGAAATATGAACTTAAGAAGAGGGGTATTACATGTATATTTGCTAGACCATTGTGTTCGCTCACTCCCTGTGAAGATAAACATATCGATGAGTTTACTAAGTACTTTGGAAGGCCTACACTTGAGGTAACATTAGATGAGGCCACTGGAACTATATCCTCAGTCCGAGTGAGGCGTAGTGCTCCATGTGGATCTACGTACTTTGTAGCTAGAAAGCTTGTAGGAGTAGGAATAGATGATGCTGAACGTAGAGCAGCGATACTACTACAGTGCTACCCATGTCTAGCAGCATGTGATGTTGATCCCATATTGAAGGAAAGAACCATAGATTATGCTGCTCATTTAATCGCTAATGCTGTTAGAGATGCTGTAGAGAGTGCATGTAGATGAAGTACCTGGCTAAAGCCTTAAGATCTAGGTACTGGACTCCTGGGTTCGATTACAAGAAGTTCATAGTACATGTACTTAGTAGAATAGGAGTGAGAGATGGAGATATAGTTGTGCTCTCGGAAAAGGCTATCTCAGTAGCTGAAGGAAACATAGTAGATGAGAGTAAGATTAAACCGGGAATTCTTGCAAGACTTATAGCGAGAATCTGGATGAGGTACATATGGGGGTATATTCTCGGAATTCTCTGTAGGCTGAGTTGGAGAACAATTCACAACCTAAGGAAATATCCTGTAGAGCTTGGAGCAAGACATAAACAGTTGGTAATCGAAAAGGTAGGTCCCTTAGCATCCCTCTGTTTTGGTTCTGAAGGTGGGATAGATGTCACAAATCTTCCCTATTCCTACGCTTCTCTTCCTCTAAAAGATCCTGTAAAGACTGCCGAAGAGATAAGAGATGCTATAAGGAAGTACCTAGGTAAGGATCTAACAGTGATAATAATAGACTCGGATAGGTGCTACTCATGGAGGAGTTTCTGTATCTCCCCCAGGAAAACCTTTGTGAAGGGTATTAAATCAGGTGGAATATTTGCCTATGTTTTAGGCAATGCTCTTGGGCTCAGGTCTAGTCCGACTCCAGTAGCCTTCTCTGGCTCAATAATGAGTCTAGAAGAACTATTGAAAATCTCTAGAATAGCTGAGAAAATGAGAGGATTCGGAGCTGGAAGAGATGTGTGGGAGATGGCTAGAAGATTTGGGACTACCATAGATGGAGTGACTTGGAGCATGCTTATGAGTATCCCCCACTATCCAATTGTGCTCATTAGAAGAGCAGTAGACTGATATCCTTTCGTTAAAGTCCTTGTGAGAGCTATTGGTTAAAATAGTATAGGTGATAGCATGTCGTATTGGAAATTGTAGAATGTAATTGAAGAGTTGTTTATATACCATAATTCACCTCTCCGCTAAAAAGAGCTTTCTTGTAGAGTTTATACGAAAAAGGAGTACACCAGTTGGGGTTCTAATAATTTCGTATAACTGGAAAAGTATGAATAAATGCTCGAGGAATTCAGTAAAAAAGAAGAGGAGTTTATTCCCAATATCTCTTAGATCGAGATTAATTGGTCATTTAAATATTTTACGCAAAAGCTTATATTTCCCAAATTTTGACAACAGGCTAAAGGTGGTAGTATGCCTGAGATGAAAAAGATATACCTAGTGATATTACTAATAGTAATAGCCGTAGCTGCAATAGGTCTAGGCTACTATTGGTACTACCAGGTGTATATTAAACCCAAGGAAGTAATAGTATTGGGTACGATAGATAAAATCACAGTATTAGATCCAGCTAAAGCCTACGACTTCTTCACATGGGAAGTTCTAAATAATATCGGAGAGGGATTACTAAAGTATAAGCCAGGAACAACAGAACTAGTACCAGGTCTTGCTGAAAGCTATGAAGTACGTGAAGGTGGCCGTGTCTACATATTTAAGCTGAGAAAAGGCTTAAAGTTCACGGATGGAACTCCCCTAGATGCTGAAGTTGTTAAGTGGTCTATAGAGAGACAAATGCACTTAAAACTCGATCCCTCATGGCTTGTAACAGCCTTTGTAGAGAAGGTAGAAGTCATAGACAAGTATACAGTGGCCTTTCATCTAAAACGTCCTATAGCATATTTCCCTGCACTAGTAGCAACAGTTCCATACTTCCCTGTTAGTCCTAAAGCATATCCATGGGATGAGGCCAAGGATTCGACAGTGGGTATAGGACCGTATAAAGTAGTGAAGTGGGTTAGAGATGTAGAGCTTAGACTCGAAGTTAATCCAGATTACTATGGACCTAAACCAAAGACTAAGTACTTTATAATAAAGTTCTATAAGGATGCTACAGCACTTAAGATGGCTCTTGAAGCTGGTGAGATAGACATAGCCTGGAGAGAACTACTTCCCACCGATATAGTAGCCCTCAAGAAGGAGGGTAAGTTCAATGTAGTAGAAGCTCCTAGCCCCTACATACGCTATATAGTCCTAAGGTGTAACCAACCACCCTTTGACGATGTAAGACTCAGAAGAGCCATAGCTGCGGCAATAGATAGGAACAGAATATGTGAAAAAGTGTTCAAGGGTCTAGTCACACCACTATATAGTATGGTACCCATGGGTATGTGGAGTCATATAGATGCCTTTAAAGACGAATACGGTGAACGTAATTTAGAGCTAGCTAGAGAGCTTCTGAGAGAGGCTGGATTTAGTGAGGACAATAAATTCAAGGTAGAACTATGGTACACTCCTACACATTATGGAACGACAGAGGCTGATGTAGCCGCTCTGATAAAGGAGAGCTTAGAAGAGACGGGGATGATAAAAGTAGAGCTCAAGAGTGCCGAATGGGCTACATATGCTGCTGAATATATAGCAAAGGGTGTCATGCCTATATTTCTACTAGGCTGGTATCCTGACTATATAGATCCCGATAACTACCTAACTCCTTTCCTCCACTCAGAGCATTGTGGACACCTTGGTGTATTCTATAGCAACTCTGATGTAGATGAACTTCTTGAAGAGGCTATGATCAAACCTACGAGAGAAGAGAGACAAGCACTATATGAAGAAGTCCAAAGGATATTAGCAAGAGATGCTCCCTTGATACCAATATTCCAGGGAAGACTATTCTTAGTGTGTAAGAGGAACATAAAGGGAGTCGTGTTAGATCCTATAATGCTACTGAGATACTATCTGATATATAAGGATTAGACCTTTTTTCCGAGGGTTTCAATATGCTCAAGGCATACTTAATTAAGAGAGCATTAATGACTATACCCACCATGCTCATACTGCTCACTATAATATTCTTGATAATGAGAGTTCTCCCTGGAGATCCTGTAGCAGCTATCGTGGGTACTAAAGCTCCACCAGAAGTAATTCAAAGTGTGACTAGACGCCTAGGACTAGATCAGCCTTATCACATACAGTACATCAACTACTTATCAGATCTACTCCGTGGAGATCTCGGTAGATCTATGATATGGGGAAGGAGACCAGTAATAGATGAGATCATGGATCATTTCCCCGCTACACTAGAGTTGAGTATTTCAGCCTTTATGGTGAGTATCCTTATAGGCATAATTACAGGAACAGAAGCAGCCAGGAAGTTTAGAAGCAAATTTGATCAAGTACTTAGATTCTACGGTATTCTCACATACTCCCTATTCATACCATGGTTTGGTATAATGCTACAGTTGATATTTTCAGTATATCTCAAACTACTACCAGTAGGTGGTAGAATAGATCCATTCATGGAACCCGAGAAGATAACAGGTCTGTATCTACTGGATAGTATACTGACCTTAAACATACCTAGCTTCTTTAATGCTTTAAGTCATCTAGTACTTCCATCTATTACTCTAGGCGTGTATATATCGGGAGTATTCACTAGAACTGTAAGATCAAACATGTTAGAGGTGTTGAGAAAAGATTACATAACAGCAGCTAGGGCTAGGGGAATTCCTGAGAACGTAGTAGTCTATAGACATGCTCTTAAGAATGCTTTCATTCCCATCCTCACCATGATGGGATTACAATTCGCACTACTACTAGCCGGAGCTGTACTGACAGAGACTACGTTTTCATGGCCCGGAATGGGTACATTCCTGCTAGAGAGGATAATGTATAGAGATTACACTACAGTTCAGGGAACCGTAGTATTTATAGCCCTCCTTATAGTTTCTATAAGCCTCCTTGTCGATATAATGTACGCATATCTAGATCCTAGGATAAGATTCAGGTGATCTCCATGAAGAGAACTCCCCTGTCTAGAACGATCATTCCTCCTCTGAGGAAGATTAGGAGACTAAATCTCTCAGAGTACTGGATAGCGATTTCAGGAGCTGTTATTATAATCGTAGTATCACTTATGGCTATCTTAGCACCCCTAATAGCACCATATGATCCTATAGAAACTGTTGGAGATTCTCTAGAGCCTCCTAACACCAGATTCCTTTTAGGTACTGATAACATAGGTAGGGATATCCTGAGTAGGATAATATATGGCTCAAGAATTTCCTTAAGTATAGCCTTCCTAGCCTCGATAATCTCCATGATCATAGGTGCATCACTAGGTCTACTATCTGGTTATATTGGTGGTACCTTCGATACTACATTAGCACTTATTATGGATAGTATGTACGCCTTCCCGAGTATAATACTTGCTATAGCTATAGCCTATGTGCTAGGTCCCGGTATATTGAATGTGACGATATCCATAGGTATAGTGTACATACCTGTGTATTTCAGAATGATAAGGAGTGAAGTATTATCTACTAAAGAAAGCCTCTATGTAGAGGCTGCTAGAGCTATAGGAGCTAGTGATAGAGTTATACTACTTAAGTACATCCTACCGAATGTCACAGCATCTCTACCAGTAGTATTTTCCCTAAATGCTACAGATGCTATTCTAATAGAGGCTGCCCTAAGTTTCTTAGGACTGGGGCTTCCAGCTCCGACTCCAGACTGGGGTTTTGATCTTAAGAATGGATACCACTTTATAACAGCTGGTTACTGGTGGCCTGTTACTTTTCCAGGGCTCATGATAATTATCACTGCTTTGGGATTCAGTTTACTCAGCGAGGGATTAAGTGAAATTCTAAATCCTAGACTCCGGGAGGTGTAGATCTTGAAGTGTCTTCTCAACATAAACGAACTAAAGGTTTACTATTTTACAAGAAGAGGTGTAGTTAGAGCTGTGGATGGAGTAAGTCTTAATATCAGTAGAGGTGAAGTACTAGGTCTAGTTGGTGAATCAGGCTCGGGTAAGTCGACTCTGGGAATCTCACTACTTGGACTGGTCCCCCCTCCAGGAAGAGTAGTAGGGGGCAGTATAATTTTTGATGGTATAGAGCTGACCAAACTAAGTGCTGATGAATTTGCTAAGATTAGGGGTAGGAGGATTTCAATGATATTTCAAGATCCTATGACTTCTTTAAACCCTTTAATGAAGATAGGGGATCACCTCATGGAAACCATAATGATCCATGAGAACATACCTAAGAATGAAGCTAGAGAGAGAAGCATTAAAGCTTTGGAAGAGGTTGGTATACCCCCAGAGAGGTTTAATGATTATCCTCATCAATTTAGTGGTGGAATGAGACAGAGGGTTATGATAGCTCTAGCTATACTTCTTAATCCAGATCTAATAATAGCTGACGAGCCTACTACAGCACTTGATGTCATAGTTCAAGCTCAAATAATAGACCTTCTAAACAACCTTAGAAAACAGTATAATATGAGTATACTATTAATCTCCCATGATATAGGAGTCGTGTCGGAGATAGCTGATAAGATAGCTGTAATGTATGCTGGCCACTTAGTAGAGATGGCTGACGTAGATGTTATATTTAAAGATCCACTACATCCCTATACCTCAGCTCTCTTACGTGCAGTACCACTCATAGAGTCTAAGTACGAAAAGTTATATTATATTCCTGGATCACCACCTGACCTGGTGAACCCTCCTAAAGGTTGTAGATTTCACCCTCGATGCCCACACGCTACAGATATCTGTAGAACCAGAGAGCCCAGGACTGTGAGTATAGAGGACCACATAGTCAAGTGTTGGATGTACTGTGATACGTATGAGTAGAGTAATTATATCAGCTATCAATCTTACCAAGTATTTCCCTGTTCAAAGAGGGTTTCTGGAGAGACTAATCTCTAGAAAGCTTGAGTACATCAGAGCCGTTGACGGAGTAGATTTAGAGATCAAAGAAGAAGAGACCTTCGCTTTAGTAGGAGAGACTGGATGTGGAAAGACTACGACAGGTAGACTACTAGTTCGTCTTTTAGAGCCTACTGGGGGTGACATATTTTTCAGAGGAATCCGTATAACACACATTAAAGGAGAGGAGTTGAGAAAACTTCGAAGACATCTACAGATAATATTCCAAGATCCATACGCCTCTCTTAACCCTAGGATGAAGATAGGTGATGCTATAGGACACCCCCTTGAAATACATGACATAGCTAAGGGGAGAGAAAAAAGACAAATAGTTCTAGAGATGCTGGAGAAAGTGGGCTTAACTCCTGCAGAGAGATACTACGAGCTCTATCCTCATCAATTAAGTGGTGGTGAGAGACAGAGAGTTGTAATCTCTAGGGCCATGATACTGAAGCCGGACTTCATAGTAGCTGATGAGCCTATATCAATGATAGATGTCTCTCTAAGGGCTAAAATCCTAGAACTAATGGTAGACCTCAAAAAAGAGTTTCACGTCACATACCTATTTATAACTCACGATCTAGCTACTGCTAAATACATATCGGATAGGATAGCTGTGATGTACCTCGGTAAAATAGTAGAACTAGCGACTACTGATGAGCTATTCTCTAATCCGCTACATCCCTATGTGAAGGCATTGATATCGGCAATACCCAGACCAGGACCTAAAGCTGAGCGTGAGAGACTACTACTCAGAGGGGAAATACCTAGTCCTATTAATCCACCTTCAGGTTGTCGATTACATCCTAGGTGTCCATTTAAAATACGAATATGTTCAAAAGAGGAACCTAAACTACTAGAGAAGGAAAGAGGGCACTATGTAGCCTGTCATCTGTATTAATCTAATCTCCTCTAAATCCCATTAGCTAACTTGAGTTTGACAACTATTAATGATATATTTAAGAATCTAGATACAGATGTGCAAGGAGGTTACTAGGAGTGCATATTGGAATAGTAGGAGTGGGGAGAGTAGGAAGAGCCTTAGCCTATACACTAATTCATGAAAACTATATCACTGAACTTTCACTCGTAGATATAATCCCTAATCTAAGTATGGTCTTCTCAGAGGAATTAAGGCATGCACTAGCAAGTCTAGGTAGAGAAATTTCAATAAATCATTACACGAACCCCTCTGACATAACTAATGCCGATATCGTATTAATAACAGCAGGCAAACCTAGAACTCCAGATATGACTAGAAGAGACCTAGCACATGTAAACGCTAGGATAATAAAAGATATAGCAGAAAGTGTATTTCCAGGTAATAAGGAAGCTAGGTTTATAGTGGTAACAAATCCTGTTGATGCTATGGCAATGTTGTTTAAGAAATTGACTAGGGCGGAGTTTGTAATAAGTTCAGGAACCCATCTAGATACCCTGAGATTTAAAGTAGAACTTGCTAGAACACTTGGAGTTCCTGTGAGACATGTTGAGACCTACGTAGCTGGAGAACATGGTCCTAACTCTGTATTTCTGTGGTCTCTCACTAGAGTAAATGGCATCCCTCTACATCAATTCCTTCACGAAAAGGGGATTAGCCTAAATACTTCCGATGTAGAGCTTAAAGTGAAGGAGATTGCAAGACAAATTATATCAGTTCTTGGAGGGACATGCTATGGTCCAGCTGCAGCCTTTAGAGATATAGTAAGAGCTATAGCTCTTAATACCTGTAGAATACTAAGTATAGCATCACCTATAAAAGTACCCGATATCCCAGAGGAGGTCATGGTGAGTGTTCCTCAGAAGATCGGGAGAAATTTGGGCTATACTCTATTACAGTACTTATCGGATGAGGAAAAGGGACTAATCTACAGAGCCGGAAAAGCTATATATGAAACCTATCTCAGCGCTCTTAGACATGTGGAACAGAGTTGATTTCTTTTTTCAGTTTAAACTTCATTCCATGAGAAATCAGCTTAAATTAACTTCTTCAAGGCCGCTGTAGCGGCTTAGAGATCACCTCCCTCATCATCCAATATGGTTTTATCAGTTTCATTAAAATATCTTACTTAGTTCATCATCTAAGTCTTTCGCCACTAAATCAATACCACCTATTCGATTAATATCACCTCATACTCCTGAAGCTTAGGTATGTTGATTATCGTCATCTCCCCTCTTCTCTCGATCCCGTAGTTGGCGTCATCTCGTAGTAGTGATCTAACATTTTTCACCTCTCTTCCATATACCCTCAATTCTATATCGTGTATAGGTATAATCTCACGTGCTGGATGTATAGAGTGTGTAGAACAAAATACGAACTTCTCGTGAGTAGATGGGCTTCCTGTTAAAATCCTCTGATTATACGTATAGTTCAGGAGATGTACTAATATAGAATCGTCTAACTCATAAGCACTCATCTCAAAAGTCTCAGGCCCTTTGGCCGATATAGGTGGCTTTCCTCCTAGCCATAGTACTGCATTGTAGATCATACTTAAGTAGTCTACTAGTCCTGTTCTCCAGAAGATCCTTCCTATTTGTCCACTAAAGTACAGAGCCCTTCCCTCCCCTAGATGGTTTGTAACTATAGCAGGTGCTTCTGTTTCAGCACCTGCAACAGGTGGAGATCTCCCATTTTCGTATTCGCTTCCAAATTCCTCTAAGGGAAGTACTACATTAGCTATCACTCCTTCTTCCTCTTTAGGCTCTACATAAGCATGATTTGCTATATCCTTAGGAACTCTTCGATCTACGAAGTTCCTATCAAAGTCTCCCCATAGAATGAGTTGTCCTTTACTGAATCCTTCTACTACTTTATGCTCTTTTCTTATCTTAATATACGACCAGGGAGTATTGATCTCTCCCTTATATCTAATCCCTAGAAGTCCACCTAGTTGTAGGTCATCGAGTTGAGTACCGTACTCATCCATAATAGATGTCTTATAGGTCGCCAACAATCCTCCTCCTTTCTTTACATAATCTACTAGGTGTCCTACTGCCTGTTTGCTAAGTGATTGAGCATTTGCAAGGACAAGTACTCTATAATCCTCTAATTTTCCACTATCAAGATCTGAATCTGCAATATAGGATAGAGGTAGGTGTCTTGCCAGTAGTGCATAGTAGAAGCCCCTTATACAGTCTGTTATGATTTCTGGAGTATCTCTACCTCCCCAGTCTCTACTTTTATTGGAAAATAGAATGCCTACATATCTTATAGGCCTAGCGTCTATAACATAGTCCTCAAGTTTTTCAATCTCCTTATAAACTACGTTAATAGCTTTAGTAATCCTAGGATCTTGTACATAAGCTGAACTGAATACTAGGTACAATGGCCAACCTCCAGCTATAAATGCCTCTCTCAACCCCTGTCTTATTGCTATAGGACTTGTGCATGTTGTAGTGAGACAGGTGTGGAAAGAATTTCTTGATGCCCATACGGGTTTTCCTCCACTCATCGCTAGGCTTAATCTAACCATTTCGGCTATAAAACCGGGTGGTTGATAATCTGTCTCTGAGCACTCTGCGAATACTACATCTATGTAATTTCTTGCCATTTCAATTATTCGATTAGCTCTCCCCCTCCACCCTCCTGGATGACTGTTGTAGCCTAGAACTACGCGAGAACTCATGTTCTTCAGCTTCTCCTTTATTCTTTTTAATCCTTCTACATTGATTTTATATCTCCAGAGAAAACTCTTCCTGTAAACCAGTGTATTCCAATCGGCTTTAGTAGGCATGGATATTCCCAGATCCTTTTCATGTCTTTCTCTACAGAAATTACAAAAGCAAGCACCTTCAATGTCCGGCATATATCTAAAAGAGTCTAAGAGTATTCCGTCTATGTCGTACTTTAGAACTTCCTCCACCTCTTTTGACACAATATCTATAAAAGGACTATTAGGACACATGAGTGGCCACTCTATTCTCTTCTCGAGGTTAGGGGGATCCTTATTCATCACAATAACTTCTCCATTTAGTCCCCTCTGAGCCCATTCGGGATGCTTCGAGAAGAGAATAGGATTTGTGGTATGTCCTATCATGACTATAACTTTTATACCTTCCTTCTTAGCACTCTCTATAACTTCTTGTATGAGGTCTCTCTTCCCAAGCTTTGTGTTCAGAGGAGCTATTTTGCTTCTATAATAGGCTCTGCCCCAAGCATCTCTTGCAAAGAGTATTACAGTGTTAGCGTTCAACTTCTTAGCTAGTTGTACTATATCCCTGCCTTTTATTAGGGGTACGTAGACTCCTAATCTATCCTCTATATTAAATTGGAGTACTCTCGTAAAGGTAAATCTATTCAATCTGTCACCTCTTCGAGTTCTATGACATGAGCTGCACATTCCTCAACTATAGCATCTGGTCCTCCTACTCTTAATATTCCGTCCTTAGTTTCTACTGAGAAATGCATTAATCCTGTTGAGAAATCGAGCACTACATCATGAACTAGGCCCTCGATAGTAATATATGTATCATTTTTTGTTGACCTTCCTTCCACCCTTACACTCAGCTTTTTACCACTCTCAACCATTCTCTTTGCTTCGAGTAGTGCCAGTCTGTGTATAGTAAACCTCCTCGGTAGTTTTACAATAGAATCTCTTATGGTTCTACCTCTTACCCACCTATTGAAAAAGTCGTGGAGTAGATAGTCTATTAAGACAGGTTCTCTTATGTACAATCCGTAATCCTTTATCCTCCTCTGTACTAGTACTGCTTCCTTAGAATCAGCTATAACCATTATATCTCCTGAGATAGCCCACTTTACTTTATCGAAAAATTTTTTGATAACAGGTATGATTCTCTTAGGGCACTCTTTAGAGTATACTATTGTATAGACAAGTACTCCTCTTTCTCTGGCTCTTCTAAGTTTCTCAATCATACGTAGTATGAACTCTTCGCTTCCACACACCGCTAGATCTATTTGTGCTTTCTCAATTAAGCCTTCAGCTTTAAGTGTGATTCCCTCATAACTACGTAGCATCCATACCCCATAGTCAACCTCTTTAGCGCTAATCTCAAGTGAACTGAGTACCTCCCTAGCCTTCGCCCTAAGGTCCTTCATTTCCTTCTCGAATACCTTGAATAGAATTTCAGGATCTACAGCTCTATATGTACTCGGTCTTCCTCCTAACACTTCAACTAGTCCCTTAGCACTTAGTCTTTTAATTGAGTCATGAACTTGTGGTCTGTGCATAGTAAGCATTTCCGCGATTTTACTGGAACTTAAAGGGCCTCTCGATAGTAGTAGTATATAGATTTTAGCATCACTACTACTAAGTCCAAGCCTTTTAAATAGTTCAATTACGTATTCCATACTCATCTCTTTTCCTCCTCCATAGAGATTTTACTTCTCTCATTCTAAGTTATCATCCCTAAAAAAGTAGTAAAGCTTATAAATAATATTTTCCACATTAGAGTGGTGCAGAAATGCCCGTATCTAAGAAAATTCTAATGGTTATAGTAGTAATAGCCATCATTGCAGTTGGAGGATTCCTCGTTTATTGGTTCTACCTTAGACCAAAACCTATTAAACTTATATGGGCTTCAACACAGCTATGTCCAGCGAAAGAAAGAGCCTTTGTAGAAGGAGTACTACTAGCACAATTTAAAAAAGACACTGGAATAGAGGTCAAATTTGTACCACTATCCTATGTCGAAATGACTAGTAGGATAGAGGCAGAGCAGAAGGCAAAGAAGGTAACCGTTAACGTCATAGGAGATCTTCATGGAGGTCTAGATCTATTTGCTTCCAAAGGCTATTTAGAAGATCTAACAAAATTCGGGGCATTGCCAGCTAGGACATTCATAACCACTCTTGAAAAATATGCTAAGCTATATGGAGTTAAGGCCTACGTTCCCTGGATGACTGCAACATACGTCATGGTTATTAATAAGGAGGCCTTTGACTATCTACCAGCTGGACTAACTGAAGATGATGTAATCAAAGGAACAGAGAAGTGGACATATGATGCTCTACTAGAGTGGGCTAAGAATATCTACGAGAAGACTGGAAAGAAGATGCTAGGCTTCCCAGTAGGTCCTAAAGGACTATGGCACAGATTCCTACACGGCTACATTTATCCAGCATATACTGGAGCTCAAGTACTCAAGTTCAATAGCGATGAAGCAGTTACTATGTGGGAGTACATGAAAGAACTATGGCCCTATGTAAATCCCGCTAGCACTACGTGGGATGCTATGGCCGAACCACTATTGAAGAAAGAAGTTCTAATAGCATGGGATCACACAGCGAGAATAGTCTCTGCTATAAGAGAGA
>QMRW01000023.1 GCA_003650785.1 Thermoprotei archaeon
AGTTGTAGATGCAGATAGATGTGTAGGATGTCAAATGTGTATGTTTGCCTGCTCCAGAAGATTAGGATTAGGAGGTCATGGAAAATCTGCAATCCATATTAGAAGTGTAGGCGGGTTTGAAAGAGGTTTCACAGTCATAGTGTGTAGAGCATGTATCTCTCCCCCTTGTGCAAAGGTATGTCCTACAGGAGCATTAAGACCTAGAGAGGGAGGAGGAATAGTATTCAATCCATCCAAATGCATAGGTTGTGGTATCTGTGTTGACGCATGTATTATAGGAGCTATCCAATGGGACTACGAGAAAAACAAACCAATAGTATGCGTTTACTGTGGTTACTGTGCAGATTATTGTCCTCATAATGTCATAAAGCTTGAGGAGGTGAGTAAATGAGCTACGGTAAGGTTCTATACATAGACCTGACCAAAAGGGATTTTTGGACTGAAGATAGAAGTGAATTACTTAGGAATAGAATAGGAGGTACTGGAGTAGCCCTAGAACTTCTGAAAGAGAATATCGATCCAAAGTGCGATCCTCTAGGTCCTGGTAACATTATAGTATTTGCAGTAGGCTTGCTTACAGGTTACTATCCCCTGGCATCCAAAACAGTAGCGATGTTCAAATCCCCTCTTACAGGAAATCTCGGTGAAAGTCATGCAGGTGGTAGAAGTGCTATAGCTATACGAATGGCTGGCTACGAAGCTATAGTAATTAAGGGAGTAAGTGATACACCTGTATATCTAGTGATAACAAATGATGGAGTTAGATTTAGAGATGCATCTACCCTCTGGGGAATTCGAAGTACTATAACCGTCGGACGTATAATAAGGGAGGTTGAAGGAGGAACTGGTATAAGGTCGATTATACGTATAGGTAGAGCAGGAGAGAGACTGGTCAGATATGCTTGTGCTGTGACAGAGACCTATAGACACTTCGGTAGACTAGGTCTAGGTGCAGTACTTGGCTCTAAGAAACTCAAGGCAATTGTAGTGTATGGTAAGAGAAACCTACCAGTTAATGATGTCAAACTTTACAGAGATGTCTACGATGAAATATTCAAACTAGCCGTCGAGACAGAGTTGATGAAAAAGTATCATGATATAGGTACGGCAATTAATGTTAAAGTACTCTATAAAATCGGAGCATTACCTATTATGAACCTCACTAGAACGAGTTTTAAAGAGATAGATAAGATTAGTGGAGAATATATAGCCGAGAGTAGGTTGGGAAGAAGAGTAGCGTGTAGCCATTGTCCAGTAGCCTGTATACACTTGGCAATACTGAGAGAACCCTATGTGGATGAGCCATACTTCTATAAGACTACATACGTATCATATGACTACGAACCCATATATTCTATTGGCGCAATGCTGGGAGTAAAGGATACTGATGGCCTTCTCAGACTACTGGATTTAGTAGAGACACTAGGGCTTGATGTCATAAGTACAGGAGTGGCTCTATCATGGGCTACAGAGGCTTACAAGAGAGGAGTAATTACAGAAAGAGAGACTGTAACCAAGCTGGATTGGGGCTACGTAGAGGGCTATATGAAAGCCATAAACTTCATAGTGGAACAACCTAATCAGTTCTATAGAGATCTGAGTATGGGAGTGGAGTACGCAGCTAGAAAGTACGGGGGATTAGACTACGCATTAGCCTTCGGTGGTAACGAGATGCCTGGGTATAATACAGGGCCTGGAACCTACTTAACATATTTAACAGGTGCTAGACACAGTCACCTAGACTCAGCAGGATACAGTCTAGATCAGAAGTTAGTAGGAAAGACACTTCCTTCACCGGAAGAGCTTATCGACATGCTTATGAAAGAGGAGGCTTGGAGGCAGGTTCTATCTAGTTTAGTAATCTGCTTCTTTGCAAGAGGGATTTATAGTGTCGAAAGAGTATCTAGTGCTCTCAAAGCCTTAGGCTTCAACTTTACTGAAAAAGATCTCAGAAACTTAGGATGGGAAATCTATAGGGAGAAGTACAAGCTTAAGATCGAGTTAGGGTTCAACATAAATGAGCTCAGGATACCTAGAAGAATATTTGAAATAGAGAATCCGCATGGAAGAATAAGTAAGGAGTACCTTGATAGAGCATTGAAGTATTTTAAGAAAAAGGTCAAGAGTATGATATCCTATTAATGAAAAATATTTCAAGTCACTATTTTAATTCATCTATATTTGACACTACCTTTCTAAAGGCTTCAATATATTGATCTATTAGCTCTTTACACCCTTTATTGTGGAATACAGGTAGACTTATCAATCTCGATACTACTTCCTCGGTAATAGGTAGATCTCCCTTTTTATAAAGCCTTAGCCTAAAGTTGGGACAATCTAGAAGGGAGCGGATAGGTTTTTCTTTATCTTGGAACATAGGCTGAAGATGAGCGAGTTTATACCTCTCCTCACTAGCTCTAACACCTTCGGCTCTTAGAGCTTCTATAAATTTCTTCTTTGAAACACCTAGTTTTTCGTGATAGTATTTCACTCTATACCCATACCAAGAGCCCATTGTCGCATAGGGAGGAATATATTGTGGTTCTATACCATCGATCTCCATCAGGCCCTTGGTTAAATACTCCATGTTCTCTCTACGAATTGCATTTCTTTCATCTAAGTGTTTCAGTTGAATTCTCGCTATAACTGCTGCCAGTGGATGCATTCTATACTTAAAACCAAAGTTACAGATATGGTATCTTCTGTACTCATC
This sequence comes from Thermoprotei archaeon, assembly GCA_003650785.1. Lineage (GTDB taxonomy): Archaea > Thermoproteota > Thermoprotei > Thermofilales > B20-G17 > B20-G17. The sequence goes on from QMRW01000023.1 coordinate 2,714, forward strand.
TTTAGTTAATTCTGGAATCCTCTCGTAATGACCTAGGAGTACGGCTCTAGAGTAGTATTCATAATTATTAGTTATCAGTACTCCCCCTTCTCCAGCTACCATAGACTTACCCATTTGAAGACTAAAACATCCTATATCCCCTATGGTTCCAAGTTTTCTACCTTTGTATAAATTCCCATGGGCATGAGAGACGTCTTCTATCACCACTAAGTTGTGGTCTCGAGCTATCTCTATGATGGGATCCATATCAGCAGGTACTCCCCACATATGGACTACGCATATAGCCTTAGTCCTAGGAGTTATCTTCCTCTTGATATCTTCAGGATCAGCTGTTAAGGTTTTAGGGTCAATTTCACAGAATACTGGAATTGCATGACATGCGAGAATAGGAGTGATAGCAGTATGCCATTGATACGATGGTATTATAACCTCATCACCCGGACCTACACCAGCTGCAAAGTAAGCAGCATGAAGTGCTGAGGTCCCATTGTTGTGAGCTAGAGCATACCTTACACCATGATACTTAGCGAAGTCCGATTCAAATTCTCTAATAGTCTCATATGATGTAAATCTACCGTTTTTAATAGCCTCAATTATAGCTTGAATCTCCTCTTCTCCAATAATAGGCCATCTAGTAGCTTCCTTATCATCTAAGGTCACAGTCTTTGGACCTCCATTTATTGCTAACTTAGCCATGCTCTACCACTATTCTCCAAGAGTTAACTGCTTTAAAATCTTTACTTAAAGATAGTAGAACTTGACGTAAGAATTAAAAGGACTGTATTTTTCCTCCTAAGGGGATATGTTGGAGACCTTTGTTATAGATAAATTGAACATAGAACTAGTTCAGGGAGATATAACAGAGCTTAAGGTTGATGCCATAGTGAATGCGGCTAATCCCTATCTGAGGCATATGGGAGGAGTTGCCAGAGCTATTGTAAGGAAGGGAGGTGATGAAATCCAGAGAGAAAGTGACGAATACGTGAGAAGACATGGACCAGTACCCGTGGGAGGGATTGCTGTAACTGGAGCCGGAAGACTTAAGGCGAAGTACGTGATCCATGCTGTTGGACCTAAATATGGTGATCCCGCAGGAGATGTCAAACTAGCATCAGCTATAAGGAATGCTCTTAATAAAGCTGATGAACTAGGTCTCTCTAGCATAGCTTTACCTGCTATCTCTACGGGAGTCTATGGTTATCCATACGAGAGATGTGCTGAGATTATGGTAGAGATTATTAAAAAGGAAGTGAGAAATATGAGAAATCTAAAAAGAATAGTAGTCTGCCTCTATGACAACGAAGCTTATAATAAGTTCATTAAAGTATTTAGAGGGAAAATAATTCAGTAGAACACTATTCTACTAAGCACATGGAAGGACTATAGGATACTTTAAAAGGATTTTTGTATTGTTCTTCTGCTTTCAATATACCATTTTGCAAAGTTCTCAAAAGCTCTTCTTCTATGAGATATTGTATTTTTAATTTTCAATCCCAACTCTGCAAATGTCTTATTATAACTCTCTGGAATGAATATAGGGTCATAGCCAAATCCCTCCTCCCCTCTAGGCTCTAATGATATAGTACCATCAATTCTCCCTTCGAAAGTTTTCACAAATCCATTAGGCTCAGCATAGGCAACTACCGATTTAAAATAAGCCACTCTATCTTCTACTCCTTCTAGTAGTTTGAGCACTCCCTTAAGTCCTATGGTACGGTATACGAAGGATGAGTAGGGACCAGGAAATCCATTTAGAGCTTCTATGAAAAGGCCATCATCTTCTACTACTATATGTTTACCTGTTCTTTTGGCTATCTCTAGAGCGGATTTTTTAGCGATTTCATCTAGAAGATCGGACTGTATCTCGACTTTTGTAATCCTAAGCCACTTCAATATTATCCCAAGTTTTGAGAGTATTTCATAAGCTTCAAGGAATTTATTTCTATTACTAGTAGCAAAGTACACATCCATAGACATACTATCACCTACTATGCAGTTTAGTTATAAAAAGTTGCTTACAAATCTCGTCCTTTAGGACAGGGATACACAGGGGAATAGTGGCACACCTCTTGCCTCTAGAGTGGAATGAAATGAAGTGGGGGCTTAAAATGGCTATGAACACAAGACCAGCGAAAATCTTAGAGGCAAGAATCCTCTAACTGAGTAGGAGTATCGAATAAATAGTGCTAATTAGTAAATGTAATTAGTACGATTAGGTTACTTTAAACTAAGTATTCATGGATTGTTTTGCTGATGTTGGGGTGCTATTATTCTTAGGTAGGAAGTCTTGAACTTAGAGTATAACTGTCAGCTGCGAAAAGAGTCTTCATCTATCAAGAGACCGTCGTTTCATCATCCATGTATAATCGAAGGAGAGACATATAGCTGTTTCTACCACATTGTCACAGAATTCTACATTGGTACATATGTCTATTATCATCTCCTGGAAGGATATTTCATTTCACATATTTGAAGCTGATTTTCCCTTCATCATGCAACTTATATTCTCCCAAATGAGAACATACATTATTCCAATAAACCATTAATATGTATATAAATTATAATATATTGCTCATAAAATGACTATTTTAATTATATATGACAAATATTATAATATGTTCTATTTGTGATCGAAAGGTATTTAAGTGCTCTTGTAGAGCTGAACCCTTAGAGGACGAAGGAGATGGAGGAGGAAGATTCGAGTAGTGATTTAAAATTAAATAGCCAAATGAGGGTACTTCTCGTAAGAGCAATAATAATAACTACAGCGGGCGGTATAACGGGAGGACTAGGTATAATATATTTAAAAGAAGTACTAGGAGTTGATGCTATATTTTTAGGTTCTATGACCTCACTCATGTCAATAGTACTACTTCTTACAATACTATTTGGTGGTTGGTTTAGTGATACTTTTGGTAGGAGAAAGGCGTTTATTATAGGCAGTACCTTAGCCTGTATTCCCTCTCTAATCTTTTTCCTAGCATGGGATAAAATTGTTCTAATTCCTGCGTACATTATAAGTGCTATAGCTAGCTCTTTCATAGCCCCCTCTTATCAATACATACTCAGAGTAGTTACTAGCGATAAATCCAGAGGTACTAGTATAGCAAAAATAGATATGCTGACCAGTATAATTTCAGTAATAATACCTCCACTAAGTACAGCACTAATACCCTTACTAGGTGGTATTCCTATTCTTCGATATATATTTGCTGCACAGTTTATTCTAATGCTTATAGCTACCCTATACACAGCCTCTAAACTTAAAGTTCCAGAAACTACTACCAACGATCCTAAAGTATCAGCTAAGGAGTTTGTCAAAAGTATAATAGATGTTTACAGGATTAGTAGAGAGAGAAGACTGCACTACTGGATACTATTCGTAGCCATGGGGCCCCTAGTCTTCACAATAGTGTCACCATTCTGGAGTCTATATGCATATGAGATATGCAAAACTCCAACATATCTAATGGGTATGCTTTCAACTGCTCAAGCCCTCCCCTATATACTTCTCCTACTACCAATATCCAGACTATCTGATAGAATAGGTAGAAGGAAGATAATATTCGGGCTTAGACCCTTCCTATGGTTAACATTCACCGTCTTAGTACTTGCTAGTACTTTTCAGACACCTTACTCCTTTATAGCACCTCTAATAGCATGGGGATTGTATGGTATATTTGCAACCTCATCACCTTCCGTAGTATCGACACTTGTTGAATCCTTTCCAAAGGAATATCTCTCAAGGTGGACATCATTTAGGAACTTCGTATACTATTTGTTTGCAATACCCTGTGGTCTCCTTGGCGGATTATTATGGAACATAGATCCAAGACTTCCATTCATAGTAGCATTAGTTGCAGACATGGCCAGATCTACCTTCCTCCTAAAAATACCCGAGACCCTAATCCAGAAACCTCCTAGTGTACAGATAAGAGAACCTAGACATATCATTGTCTACGAACTTCCAGGAGCAGGGCTGGGTACTATAGCGAGGTTGTTGAGTAATAGATTAAGACTTCAAGTAATAGATAGTAGAGTTGTGGAGAATAATATAGATAGGGTCAAGGAGCCAGCTCTTATAGAGGGAGAAAACGGACTTATAGCCGCTAGAGGGAAAGAAGATACGCTCGTTATATTGCTAGTGGCTCCGCGTCATAATAGAGCCATGAAGAAGGTACAGGAGGAAGGTAAACCACTATTTGTAGCCTTCAAAGAAGTAGAAGAGGAAGATAAAAAAGTGTCTAAAATCATAAAAAAGCATTTTAAGGCCGATATAGAGAATCTTCCACCCTTTGATATAGCTATAAATACAGAACGTATTCCCTTGGAGATAGTTGAAGAAGTTATAGAGCTTACTTATAGAGAACTTAAGTCTAAATCTAAGAAAGACACCTCTAAGACCTTCAGGAGCTAGTTTTTAGTACTTCCCATTGGAAATATCAATAAAATGAGTACTAGGAGTTATACTGAAAGTAAGGTCGTACTATATGATTTCTAACTAGTAGATTCCTCTTTTCAACAGTATACGTGCTCTCTTAATGTTGTCAATTTTTATACTATTTTTAAGTATGTAGAGCCGTTAGTATACTTTTTATAAAGGAGAATACATCTACTTTTACCCTAAAGAACATGTTTATATTGTTGAAGAGCTGGATCAAGAGGGATAAAATGAAAATAATAGCCCATAGAGGTGCCTCAGGATACGCTCCAGAAAACTCAATTGAAGCTATAAAAATGGCTATCGAAATGGGAGCTGATTTCATAGAAATAGATGTCCGAAGAACAAGAGATGGAAGGCTAATACTCATACACGATGGAAAAGTGGATAGAGTAACCGATGGTACTGGATATGTAAGTAGACTTAGCCTACGCCAGGTAAGAAAATTTAGACTTCCAAATGGAGAGCCCATACCTACACTTGAAGAGGCATTAAATCTGCTTAAAACAGCTAAACGTTCGAAGTTTAGAATTCACATAAAGTGGGCGGGATTTGAACATAAGGTACTGAATGCAATAATTGCCACAGGTGTGTGGGATAGGGTAAGGATTCTAGGATCAAGCATAGTACTTAAGACAGTAATACCACTGCAGAGATATCTAGGATATGATATAGAATTAGGTCTAGCTGGACGACAGCAACTACTAAAAGTAGCCAAAGAACTGGGAGTTGTAGAGGTATCCCCTCATATATCTAATCTAAATAGAAAGTATGTTGAAAGAGCACATCAGATGAATATAGAAGTCTATACATGGCTAGTGGATGATTTAAAGTCCCTCAGAAGAGCTATTGAACTAGGTGTGGATGGGATAATAACTAGGTACCCCGATATCATGTCTAGGTACTCTGAAGAACTGAAAGGAACAATATAATACGTTCAGAAAGAGTATTCTCCTGACTGAGTACTGGCATCACATTCTGGATAGACCTATAATACTGACAGCTAATCTAGCTAGCCTGACCTTGTCCTCTAAACTCCTCATTATAGTATTCGTTACAAATACCTTTATCCCTAAACTTTCAATTCTATCAATCAGATGAGAATCTCTTTCATCTATTATGAAATAGTCTAGGAAGTCTCTATATAATACCGCTACTCCATATGCTGAAACTTCTATACCCAATCCTCTCATGAGTTTATCGGCAGGCCCTTTTATAGGAGCTCCACCTACTATAGGGCTTATTCCTACTATTTTCGCCCTAGCTTTCCTTAGAGCTTCTCTAATTCCCTTAATCGATAGTATAGTTCCTATGCTTACTACCGGGTTACTTGGACATATTATTATTCCATCTGCATTCATTATAGCATCTATTACTCCTGGGGCTGGTCTTGCATCTTCAATACCCTTATATAGTACTCCCCTCACTCTATCTCTAGCTTTTCTCTTAACCAAGTACTCTTCAAAGTGAAGCACTCCTGAATCAGTTAATATCATGGTCTGTACTCTATCATCAGTCATTGGAATTATTGTAGTTTTAATCCCAAGGGCTTTCGATAATATTCTTACTACTTCAGATAGTCTCAAACCTTGTCTTAAAAGAAACGTCCTATAGATATGAGTGGCCATGTCTCTATCTCCTAGTAAGAACCATGTTTCAAGACCATAAGTCCTCAACATATCTAGACAGTTGAAGGTATCATTCTCTATACCCCATCCTTTAATTCTATCCACTATTCCAGCAATAGTATACATTATTATATCCAGGTCAGGAGATATGTAGAGACCATATAGTTCTATATCGTCACCTGTATTAACTATAACAGTCACTCTCTCTGGTGGAACTACATTAATTAGTCCTTCTAGGAATCTAGCTGCACCAACTCCACCAGCTAATGCCACAATCATATATCTCCCATCTCTAAGTAGATTACAACTAATAATAATCTAACACCGTTCTGAAAGATGCAGGCTAAAGAGTGCGATATTCAAAATTTTTCGATAATTATTTTCTAGTTCCATGTCTCATAATGGACAATATTCTCTAGAGAGAGTCTAGAGGGGGGTTTGGGCTTTTCATAGGGGTATCCTATTATCAGTATTGCTTGTGGATCTATGTTATGAGGAATCTTCAGTACATATCTTACTACGTCTGGACAAAACAGGGGTGCACATTTCCAGCAGACACCTAGTCCTAGTGCATGAGCTGATAATAGAATATTTTGAATAGCTGCGGCCACACTCTGTACAGCCATTATGTACTCTACCTTGTTCCTCCTTTCATCAGGATACCTATGCATATTTTCCATTGTTAGACATACTACAATAAGCACCGGGGCACTTGTAAATACCCTTACAGACTCTTCTATTAGCCTAGATATTTGATCTATAGAAACTCCATCTTTAATTAAATCTCTTCTCCAGGCCTCTGCCATAGCTTTAGCTAGTTTCAATTTCATTTGATAATCTCTTATCACTACAAAACGCCATGGTTGTGCATTATGTGCCGAGGGAGCCCACCTAGCCGCCTCTAGGATTTTTTCTATAAGTTCTCTGGGTATGGGATTGGGCCTAAATTTTCGAATACTTCGTCTAGACTTAATAATTTCTAGTATATTACACATAGCACTATCCCGATCTTATAGAGCTTAGTAGGAATCTTATTTCTTTACTCCTGAGTAGTATCTCGATCACTATAGATGATATCAGGACCTCTATGAAGGCCTTGATATTGACCACAATGATTATCGGTATTAGTACCTCTAGGGGAACTCCACATACCAGGTGGACCCATAGTATCATACTAAACCATATAAAAGGTGTTTCAGCTATCTCTCCTACTATGGCAGCTAGAACTGGTCTAAATTTTCTTGATGCTAATCCTGCTATGCCAGCTAGTATAGCATTTCCGAGAGGAATCAAAGGATTTTTTATTTTTAGAGTAGCTACAATTAAACTTAGTGCTCCAGTTATAGCACCATCTATTGGTCCTATTGATATACCCACGAGAAGGGGAGTTAATTGTGAAAAGTGTAGTTCTAATCTTAGTGGTGGTGGAGCTGGTATACTTATTGATAGCATTCCAAGGACATTTCCTAAAGCCCCCATTATTATGATGAATACGAGTCTCTTCACAGATCTTGTATACTTATGTGACTTCACAATACCTGGAGAACACTACGTTTATTTAAACATAGAGTATCATGATAGGAGCATGTACTAATCAACTGTTTCTTAAGGGAGAGGTATGGTATAATAGATCCTGGGTAGAGAATCGTATATGATAAAGTTATAATGAGGGCTGAGTACTATCGAATAGGTGAGAAAACTGATCTCTAGGGTTACGTTGGAAGATGTATACAGGGAATTAAGAACAGTAATAGGTGCAATTTCAACACTAAAGGATACATTGGAGTCTACTGTGAAAAGACTAAGTATAGCTGAAGATAGGTTGGGGGAATTAACAAGAACAGTAGAAATACTCAATAGAAGAGTGAGTGAAGTAGATAGGAGTATTATTAATATCAGGAGTCTATTCGAGAAGGTTGGTAATGACATAGAAGTTATAAGAAGACAAAGTACTCTTCTCAATGAAAATATTAAATCCACACTTCAATCTCTGAAGTCTCTACGTAAAGAGATTAGCGAAGAACTTGGAGGTATGAGATATGAATTAAAGGATAAAATAACTCGACTATTTGAGCTAGAAAGTCAAGCTCTCTCTGATATAAGTAGGATACATGGTATGTTATCAAATAGCTCAATAGTTATGGCATCAATGGAGCTGGACCTAAAGAAAAGAGAAGAGATAGTCAAAAACGAGATATCCAACATAAGACTAGTGTTACTAGATCTGGTAACGGGTATAGAGGAGCTTAAAAACCTATTAAAATCAAACGAATAGTACACACTTAAACCTAAAACTATAGAGGAGCATAAGAGTATAGCTCATAAGGTCATACAATATATTCTGGCCTGAAATTGTAGTTATCTTTAAAGTTATACTCCTGCTTAGACTGTAACTTTACCTATTCCCTCTTAATACTCTAAACCCATTCATAACTTGATTATTTCCTAACTCCCTTACAACTCCTGTAGTGTTTTCTTCCACATTGATTTCTAAGTGTAAAGTTTATGTATAGTTATAACATGTATACATGATGTTAAGAAGAAAAGGAGATGTAGAGGAACTAGCGGAAAGAATCGAAAGCAGACTTGAGAGTCTAAGAGAGGAGACTAGAGCGATAAGAGATGAAATAACAGATATTATGAGTGGTATAGAAAGAAGATTTGTAGCTAGGATTACTGAAGGACAGAAACTTGTGGCCGATGCAATAACAGATGCAATAGACCTAATAAGAGTCATAAGGTCAGAAACAGAAAAGCTAACAACATCGACTACAGAGATAGCGGAATTAACAAAACAGATCCAAAGTACACTTGAGACTCTGCAAACACATTTAGCAAAAGCTGGAGAAATAGATGCTAGGTTAAGTGGAATAAGCGAAGAGCTGACGAAGAACATAGCAGAACTATCGCCCATTCTTAGTAGCTTGAACACAAGACTTGAGGAAAGTCTGAAATTAATTGAGAAACTCAGAGAGAGTGAGAGAAAAGTAGCTGAAGTTGAAGTAAGGTTATCCGAGCTTACTAAAAAGGAAAAAGAGCTTATGGCAAAAGAAGAGGAACTTAAGAAGAGGGAGAAAGAAGTTTCTAAACTCCTTTCTGAAATGAGGACGCGAGAAAAAAGTATAGCCAAACAGGAGATGGAACTTAGGGGGTTATTTGATAAAATGGCAAATCTATTAGTAGAATTAGAAAATAGAAATAAGAGATTAGAGAAAATGACTGCAGATTATCAAAAGCTCTCTGAAGAGGTACGTAAAGAGAGAGAAGTTATACGGAATAGAGAGACAGAACTAAAAAGACTGGAAAAAGAATTAGAGGCTAAAGAGAATACGTTAAAGAGAAAAAGTGAAGAGATAGAAAGGAGGATGGCAGAACTCGATATAAGAGAGGCAGAGATCACAAAAATGGAGGAGAGTTTAAGAGAGAGGGAAAAAGAATTGATGAGCAGAATAAGCGAGTACGAGAAGGGAATGAAGAAGCTACTCGACTTAGAGAGAAAACTGAAATTAAAGGAGGCGGATTTAGAGAAAAGAGAGAGATATCTAGGAGTGCTTAGAGAGGAAATGCTTAAACTGGAGAGTGATATTAGAGCTAGAAAAGAAGAACTAGAGAAGTTAGAGACTGAGATAGGTCTAAAGAGGAGGGAGATAGAAGAGGAACTTAAGCCTATGCTCAGCAGAGTTAAGGAAGAGGAGAGTAGATTACTAGAATGGGAGAAAAGATTACTAGAGAGGGAGAGAGAGCTTTCTGGATATCAGAGAGCACTAGCTAGTAAGATGGAAATGCTAGTAGAATTAAGAGAAAGATTAGAGATGAAAGAAGCAAATCTAGAGAGAAGGGAGAGAGAGCTATCCTCTAAACTGAGAGAGCTTGAAGATCTAAAAACTAGAGTTAAAGAACTTGAAGAAGAGAATAGTAAACTAAAGGACACTATAGAGATGTATAAGAGGGAGATAGAGAGACTTAAAGAATTTGTCTAAGTATTATTAAGAATATAATAGCTATAGATGAAAGAAGTATAATCACAGCTATTGTCTCAAGTAATTCCATTTTGATATCCCATTGTTCACTACTGTACTTCAGGCTTTTTAGAGTTTGTATAGAGATAGTACCTATGGAGAATGAGATAACACCTAGAAGTGTAGCCAATATGAGCTGATTAATGGAATTGTATAGGTTGAGGATAAGTACATCAATTAGAATCAGTACTACAGCTATCATGAGTAGATATGGTAGCAAGGACAGATACCTATACTCAGGATTCACTTCAACACCTCCTCTATTCTCCCTATGACAAAGTGTTTATCTAGCATTGATAAGTAGGGTGCTATTCTAGGACCATACTCTCTACCGAAAAATATTAGGTATAGTGCTCTGAAGAATTCTCTCTCTTCCCTCTTAGTACGTTTTATATTCATCATTGCTCTTTTGATTTCGTCTTCAGTCCAGACTTCGATTCTCTTTAAGCTTTCGAGCAAACTTTTTAGTAATTTCTTCTGCACTGGAGTAAGGGATGATACTATAGTCTCACTCACTCCTTCACTTATACTCAGTAGATAACTACTTGGAGCATATTTACTCACCCATCTTCCAGCTCGTAGTACTCTATTAGTGATAAGCTCTAACTCGTAATCCGTTAGATCTCTATCTATAACTTTAGTACTCTTCAACTTTTTGACTACAAAGTCTGCTATATCAAACCCAGGTGGTATTAATTGGGCTAGGACTGTAGCCTGTAGATATGATATCCTAAATGGACATCTCTCAAAGGGTTTTCGATTTAGTGATAATTCATAGCTTCTCTTGATGAACTCCTTATTAGTAATAGTCTTTAGACCATAGAATACCTTTTCAGCTAAATCGAATCTATCGTGATATCTAGGTATCTCTCTCATACTCAACACAATTCTCTTCATGGGATCTGTGGAGAGGTATAGATATTTGAGTACCTCTGGCTCGGCTACTTCCAACCAATCTCTAGGAGTAAAGCCTATAAAATCACTTGAACCCATATCTCCCATATCGATATTATTAACCTTATACCCAACCCACTCATATGCTATACCTTCAGGAGGATCGAAATTGAATACATTTCTAGCTAAATCATTACAACTATCCCTAGAACCTCCTGGAGTAGCATGGTCCTTCCCATAAGGTTCAAACGATACTCTAAGAGCATACCAGACTCCAACCCATTCTAATCTCCATATAAGCTTTCCCTCATCTATAGAACTCACTCCTTCATTACCACAATGTTTACAGATA
>QMRW01000024.1 GCA_003650785.1 Thermoprotei archaeon
AGAGATCCCATGAGAGTATAGCTCATTTACAGCATCAAAAGCTCTTACATCATAATCATCGACTATATAGTCTACCCTCCTAGGTACAATTGGATTTGATGTTATAGATAATCTGCGTAGAGGCGCTGTTGGACCTCTAGGCTTTAGAATACTATCGAATTTTATGTGAAACCTGGGTCGTCTCCTCAATATGCACTCAGTATCTACAGGTTCCTTAGACATAGAGATCTCCTTCACTACTTCTAGAAGTCTGTTCTCTGGTTTTCTAATACTCTTCACGTGTAATCTCAGGTTAGAGTACACTGTACCAGCTCTAAGCTTGATTATATCCTCTATCGACATTACCCCCCACCAGTACTCTGGATTATCGTATATCTTAGCCTCACTCCCTGAGACTGGAGTTATGTTTGGTCCAACTCTAACAACAGGATAGCCAAATTCACCTACTAATACCGAAGGGGGTGTTGCAGCACTTATAATAGTGCCTCTGATCTTTCTCTCGAGTTTAAGCTCTTCTTCCACTCTAAGGAGAATAGGACATCTAGGTAGTCCGCACATTCTCCTTACTCCTTTACACCTAGCGCATAGACTATTTGCTACATTCATACCCTCTTCTTAGTCTTAGAGGAGAAATATATACCCTTTTTCTATTATAATTGTAAAAGTAAAAAATATTATTCAATCTAGTTTACTAGAAGTACGTCCATGTTTTACCGAATAGTAGAGTGTGTACTTCTTGAATCCATAGACCGACGGTAGTTGCTACAGCGTAACCTACTATGTACCCTGCTACTCCTGGTACACCATATTCTTCGTACCATCTTGCTCCTCCTATTTTAATCACTAAGTACTTTGCTATCAGTCCAAAGATAGCACTTCCAAAGAACCATGAATGCCATGCAAAGAATATCCCAACTGGGCATATGAAGAACCATGGGAACATAATTCTCAATTTAACTATAGCCAATGTTATCAATATTCCGACAATAAACCATGGAACTCTCCAATCCCAATCTGGCATAGGGCCTTTTCTATCCCAATACCATCTCCATCTAGGTGGTCCCCATAGTTGTCTCTTAGTAACTATAGTGTACCTGTAGAAACCTGGAGAGACTAGTCCTATATAGTAGGATAGCCAGACAAATGCAGCCATACACACAATAGACCCTATTATAGTAGCTATTACCATTACCTTGAATGCATCTCGATAGCTCAATTTGAGATCATGAGCGATCTTGTAGTTAGCCGTCATACCCCATGGGTAGAGAGCTCCTTGACTCCAGAAGTTATCGGTTTGACCCATCATGAATGCTGTTCCAAAGGCTCTTGTTGTTAGTTCTGGATTTGCTGTATAGCCTCCTACTGGCCATAGTGCCCATGCCATACTATGGAAGTATCTATGTGGGAAGGGGAATACTGTAGCTACAAATCTAATGTTAGCTGCCTGTATTAAAAGCCATATGATCAACCAGACGATAATACTAGCTATGGGAGCACCAGCTACTGCAAATAGTACTATGAAAAGGATACATGATATTATGAATAGACCGAGAGTCCATGAGGGTGGTACTTCACCAGGTCTTATTTCTCTACTCCCGCCGAATATTGCTTTCACTCTGCTTGTAAAGTACCTCCAGTTGAATATTATTAATGCCAGTCCTAATCCCACTGGTATCGACCAGAACTGGAAGAGCCTATAGGGGAATAGAGTGGGCCAGTCCCAGCCAGGTACAGCAGCTGTGGCCCTAGCAGTGGGAGGTAGAAAACCCGTATATATACCGATAGGGGTATAGAGTATGTAGAATATGACAAAGAACAATATTATTGTGATCAAAGTATCCATAGGAGCTAGGAAGGCATAGCCTATAAAGCTAAAGGAGAAGAAAGGCCAGTACCTCAGATAAGCTCCAGGTAGGATCTTACCTAGGTATGGTCTTAGATCAAGCGGCCACTGATCTCCCCATGGCATGGGCCTGAATGAGGAGAAGTAGGTTAAATGTACTAGTGTACCTACTGGAATGCCCATTAGTAGGAAGGCAATCCAGAAGGCTCTGGCCTTTCCTGTGAAGGTCAGCAGTCTAGGTTTTTTATCTATATACTCAGTACCTATCGATATCATCTGAATAGCGGGTACTATGTAGGGGAATGGTAGCTTTTCAATCTCGACAAACTGTTCAGCCCAGAATGTAGCTACAGAGATTCCGAGTAGGAGTACGACTATATCCAAAAGGATGTAATAGGTAAGCGGTACAGCCCAGGCAGCAGGGACTACTGCACCACCTGTAGTTACGGGGTCTAATAGCTCCTTGGGAACCACCATAAATGAGGGGACTACTTTACTCACCTTCTCCCAAAGTGCGGGAGATAGAAATTTGGGAGAATATGCTAATGCAAGCCTCCAATTGTGTATGTATGGAAAGTATGCAGCTATACTTAGGCCTATGAAGAAGAATGCTAGATCTATAGAAGTAAGTCTCTTTTTGAATACTGGTAGAGCCATTAACAGGAGGAATAAGTACATTGGTGTGATACGAACCCACATTAATGGGCCTCGTTGGTTAGCTAGAGCTACCAGAAGACATAGAACTGCTAATGCAACTATCTTTGTAGGTGTTATTATAGTGGGTTTAACTTCTACCTCTTTAACCTCTTCAGAAGAACCCATACACTTTCACCAAGGGTTCTATCATTTATATGAGAGTTGTACGGCCTTAAAATCGTTTCGCTCTCTAGCAGCATATTTATATCAATCTCCTAAATCTCTTATAAATGGTGGTCTACAATTAGATATATTAATGTGTTAGTTGTAACATCAATTCTTCTACTGCTTCATACTCTTATACCCTCTATTGGCACAGCATCTCCAGAGACCTCTTCTGAAATAGACTATGAAGTGCTTATTCGAGAACTCAGCTTAGAAAACATAAAGAAACATGTTGAAGCACTCTCCAGTTTCAATACCAGAGTCACTGGTTATGAAGGATACTATAAGGCTACTGACTACATAAAATCCTATCTAATCGAACTCCTGGGTGAAGAAAATGTATTCTTGTACCCGTATAGGCTTCCAGTACCTGTAGATAGAGGTTCATACCTAGAGATAGAGGATACTGGTGAGAGAATAAGAGTATATCCACTCTGGCCTAATCTTGTGGAGACCTCACCGATACCGGAGGGAGTACTAAGGGGAGCTAGACTCCTCTACGTAGGTCATGGAGAGTTAGAGGAGATTAAGGATGATATCAACGGTAGTGTAGTATTAATGGAATTTAATTCCGGGTACAACTGGATTGAAATGTTTAATCTAGGTGCTAGAGCTGTGATATTTATTGAACCCTATGAAACCACGAACTATGAAGCTCTATCTAAGCAGGTAACTATACCACTATACGCTCCGAGGTTCTATATTTTAAGAGAAGATGCTATGAGACTAAAGAGACTTATAAAGAGAGAAGAGGTTAGAGTCTCGATAGTATCTAACTTCAGGTTCGAAGTCAGAGAGGTTTACAATATCCTCGCTGTAGTAAGGCATAGTATACACCAACTATCTATTGTAAATGGAAACCCTCCAGAGACTATACTACTTGGTACTCATTACGATTCGTGGTCTATAGTACCCTCTCTCGCTCCTGGTGCTGAGGATGCCATAGGTGCGGCCTTCTTACTAGAGCTCACTAGAGTACTCGTGAAGAAGGGAACCTATAGAAATGTAGCCATACTCTTCACATCTGGAAGGTGGGAAGGCCTAGCCGGTATTAGAGAGTTTATAGAGAAGTTCTTCTTTCAAAATATGAGTAGAGGACTTGAGATATATCTAGCATTGTTCTTCGACATCTCCTCGGGTAATAATAGGCTCGGTCTCTTCTATACAGGAGAATTTTATGGAAAAGAGGCGTGGTCTACTGGAGAGTATGGTGGAGGAGGGATAGAGAGAGAATTCCCCACATCCTGGATGGGCAGGATAAACTATGATGTAAAGAAGAGAGTAGGAATAGATCTACTAGAGGAGATAGATACATACCCTATAGAGGATCTAAGATTCCTAAATGCCATACCCTATAGAGCATACTTCGATATCGAGCCCCTTAGCATGGCATCCTACGGATTGACGTTCCAACTACACACCATACACGATATCAGGATAAGGCAGTTTACACCCTTCGACCTACCAGAGTACATAGACTGGGGTAATGTGAAAAGACAAGTGATAACATCAGCAATCTTAGGATATGCTCTAGCCAAAGATGTGTACCTGGGTAAACGCTTCTCATCTTGGGAACCTCTTGATATAGTCAGAAGAGAGAGAATATTCTATACAGCAAAGGGCTTTGTAAAACTCATAGGTCAGGTTCTGGAGCACGATCTCTCCTCCCCCACCTTTTATAGACCAGTACCCAATGCCCTAGTATTAGCAGTAAGACCCGGCAATATCTTCCTACCATTCTGTTGGATAATCACTAAAGCTGATAAAAGAGGAATCTTTGAAATTAATGGACTAGCTCCGTGTGTAGAGAGAGCTATTGCTTACCAGTTATGGGCATATGTAATGGATGAAGTTGATGGAGGAATAATATACGCACCAGATATGGGTATGTATGGAGCGGAAACTTTTTCTAATATAGTAGTCACTAATGAGCCTATAAAAGGAGCTAGAAAGCCTATCCCTATAGTAGTGTTCAGAGCCTCTACTGTTGTAGTATATGGGGCTAAACTACCCATTACAGCAGCTCCACCAGCCTACTTCAATACCGTATACGAGCCTAGGGAGGTAATACATCCTCCAGGAATACTTGGTCCCTTTAAGACACCAGAGGCCCTAGCAACAGCACTACCAGGTGGTGTGACTATTCAAGCTGGTAATGTAAAGGTGTATGAGTCAGAATCTCAGACACAACCATGGTACTACGGTATTAATGTAGATCCACTGAATAGAGTACTACTAATATACCTACAACCTAGGAGAATGTTCGACATAATAGTAGAGGGACAATTACCACTAGGAGAGTTTAGAAACTTCCTTGTAATCGAAAAGATTAAGAGCGGTAATCCGGGGGATATCAAGATTATAACACTTTCACGTTTAATGGTCTCGAAGAGTCTGGAAAGACTCTGTACTGAAAGGCTCTATACACTTAAGAAGTACAGAGTAGTGGATCCCCTTATAGAAGAGGAGTACCTTAGAGCTATAAGTGCACTCAACAAATCCATGTTCGGGTTATTAAGTAGAAGGTATAGAGAATACTATGCAAATGTGTTGATCTCATGGGCATATCTCGTTAAAGTTTACAATAATATCCTAGATACACTATTCTCAGCCGGGGGTTCTGCCGTATTCCTACTAGCTATCATAATACCATTTGCATTCCTACTCGAGAGATTGATATTCGAAGAGAAGGAGATAAGGAAGAGACTACTAAAAGTACTGTTAATAACTTCGATTACCTACGTACTCCTATATGTACTACATCCAGGTCTGCTTGTAGTGTCGAATTCTCTAATGACAATACTAGGCTTCTCCATTCTCATATTGGCAACACCGATAATATTCCTAATACTATCGAGGGGACTGGAGCTGGCTAAGCTCATTAGAATAAGAGAGAAGGGTCTACACTTCTTCGAAAGACCTGGTATAGATCTACTGCTAGCAGCACTTTCAGTAGGGACTTCTAACATGAGAAAGAGGAGACTGAGAACCATTCTATCACTACTTTCAATAGTAATGCTTACCTTTGCTCTCACATGCTTTACTTCGACAGTCTACGTTTCAAAACCTATGTTAATACCCTATCCTATAGAGAGGAAACCCCCCTATCAGGGAATACTTATTAAGTCACCGATCTACATCCCAATATCCGATGATGTGATAAAGATTATAGAGGAATTGAGTGATGGAAGAGCTGTAATCTCCGAGAGGATCTTCTACTACACACAGCCCATGATACCAGGTACAGAGGAACCATCTACGTACGTCTTCTACGGTGATAGAGCATACCTAGTATACGCTATTCTAGGACTCTCACCTAATGAGAAACTCATTTCGAAGATTGATAAGTACATGGTGACTGAACGCTACTTTACGGAGGAAAGTATGTATGTAGCCATCATAAGCGATGTAATGGCTAGAGAACTACTGGGTGTTGAACCAGAAGAAGCTATAGGAGAGACTATAAGGTTCATGGGCATACCCCTCACTATAATCAATATCTACAATAAGAAAATGCTAGAAGAAGGAGCACTGGATATAGATGGGGTTACTTTACTACCCATAGATCCTGCATACTATGAGGAGACTGCAGAAATTACACCCTCACCTGAAATCCTCATACTACCAGTAAACCTGTTAAGGACAATGCCAGGAGCTAATATCAGGAGTATTGCTGTGAGAATAGATGATAGAGATCTTGTTCTTGAAGTAGCTCATCATTTGATGAACATATACCCAGATATTTCTGTGTTCATTAGTATAGATGGTGGAGTTTTCCTAATGAGTAGAATGGGACTTCAAGCAATACTAGGAGCTGAGAGCATGCTAGTACCCCTCATACTAGTAGCACTCATTATACTAAGCTCCATGTTGGGTTCAATCTACGAGAGACTGAGAGAGATAGGTGTATACAGCTCATTGGGTCTATCACCCGCTCATGTATCCTTTATGTTCCTCTCCGAGCTTATGGTATACGCTATTGTAGGTAGTCTAATAGGATATCTAATAGGTCTTGGAGGTGCGAATGTCTTGATGATGACTGGGCTCATACCAAGGGATATAGTACTCAACTATTCTTCTTCCTTCCTAGTAGTAGTCCTCAGTCTCATAATACTCTCGACAATAGCAAGTGCTGCATATCCACTACTTAAGTCTGCAAGACTGGTAACTCCCTCCATAGAGAGGAAGTGGAGGGTCAGGACTAAACCTCTGAGGGATATTTGGAATATACCCCTACCTGCTAAGATAGATCCCGAAGAGATTCATGCAGTAGTGGCCTATATTAAAGAGTACTTCGATGTGAATAAAGTACCCACTACTGGTAACTTCTACGTAGAGGATCTCGCTAAGGTAGTTGAAGGGGAGACTGAGAATATCGAGTATAGGGATGTTATCACTATTGTCCACTTACCTCCATGGGGAGCTGGTCTCTCACAGGAGGCCAGGGTGAGATTCTATAGGAGAAGAGGGGCGATAAGAGATCGATACTCGGTTAGTTTAATAATAAAATTACTAACTGGAATGAGGGAGACCTGGATAAGATCAAACTATAGATTTGCAGATGAAGTGAGAAAACAGCTACTACTCTGGAAGAGCCTAAGACCAGGAGACAAGAAGATCTACTTCGATAAGGGAAGAAGACTGAGGTAGTGTAGATATGAGTAAGGAATATGTCGAGCTAAAGGAAGGATTCACGCTCAGAGTATTCGTAGCTCTAGTGTACTCAGCACTTATATTAACTCCTATAATAATATATACTCAGCTGGTCACACCTATCATTATTAGCCCAATAATAATATTCATTATATTTGTAGAATTCTCTAGATATTTAGGGAAACCACTGACACTACAGGAGGCTTTTCTAATATACTTCTGCTCCGGTATGATAGTCTTAGTAGGAGCTGTGAGATCAATATTCTGGCTAGATCTACTATTTAGACATTATCTCGCTATAGGTCCATTTCTCAGAGTACTAATGGATCCAACTCAAATTCCACGATGGTGGCTTCCTCCTCTAGACTCTGAAGCATTCGCCTATAGGACTTTTCTTCATCCAGATTGGATACTACCAGTTGTAATCACACTAATACCAACCATAAGCCTAATGATGGCCTCTATAGCACTATCCTATGTACTAGCCCAACTCTACATAGAGGTAGAAAGACTCCCCTTTCCAGTGGCTCAATATCAAGCAGAACTTATTAGGAATATGGTGGAAAGGGAACCTAAGAGATTCGGAATATTCATTCTAGGGGCTATATTCGGACTGATCTATGGTACTGCTCTCTACGGTCTCCCTATGGTGACCCTAGCTCTCTTTGGAAAGAGCTATAGTTTTCCTGGATTACAGGTACCGTGGAATGATCTAACACCACTTTTAGAGATAGTGCTTCCTGGAGCTATCCTAGGAGTGATGCCAGATGCACTAGCTGTCACTACATCTTGGGTAATCCCTAGATACATAATAATAACAATCGCCATAACATCTCTATCAATATACCTTATAGGAAACCATCTAGCACTTAGACTAGCAGATGTAGTTCCTATAAAAGCCTTCCAATTCTGGAAGGAGGATTGGTTCCCAGGTGCAGGATTAATGCTTACTTTTACAAATTCATATAGGGATCTGTGGATAAATGCACATATATCAGTTAGTATCATGGCTGCAATTGTATCACTACTAGCGCATCGCCGAGCATATGCTAGAGCATTTCGTAATCTATGGGTGTTACCCGAAGCTATGAAGAAAGCTGGCTACATATCACTAAAAATACTCCTAACACTATACTTACTATCCTGTTCAATGGTGATAGCACTAATATGGTTCCTTGTACCAGACTTTCCCCTATACCTCATACTACCTCTAGTAGTATGGGAGCTTATGTTCACCTTCATATATGGATGGGGAGTAGGCGCTATAGGATTAGCTGGTGCAGTAGAGCCTCCATACATGAGAGAGGGAATATTAATCTTCAGTGCTCATTACTTGGGCTACAAGAAGATGGACATATGGTTAGCACCGTGGATGATTAATCCTGGTAGAGATGCCGCTCTCCTCCTTAACAATGCCTTTAGAGTAGGGTACTGGTGTGGCTGCAAACCCAGTAGTTATATCAAAGCTATGATAGTAGCTAACGTGCTCTGGACTATCTCAGCACTAGCATTTACAGAACTCTTCTGGAAAATGGCTCCAATACCCTCTGCAGCATATCCCTGGGCAGCTGTCAGTTGGGCTCTAGCAGCTGTGAGGTCTACATACTTCCCCTCTATAGCCCTTGGAAAGATGATAAGACCTGTATTCCACGTAGATATGTTTATACTGGGTATTATCATAGGATTGGTGGCAATACTCCTCTTCAAGCTATTCAAGACTCCATTAACAGCCTTCATAGGTGTAGTATCTGGACTAACTATAGCACCTCCCATTGCACTATCCCTCCTCATAGGGCTACTACTCGGTTTGGTAGCTGAAAGATTTAAGGGTAGAGAGTGGTGGCGTACTTACAGGACCTCGATAATAGCTGGTATAGCCCTAGGCGAGGGTATAGTTATAGCTCTTGGCGGAGCATTAATGTTGATAGTGAAATCGATATGGATCTCTCCATACTAAGACCTATACTACTAATTTTTCTACTCTTAATACTGTCCTTGAGTGCAAGTAATGCGTACTCTACTCCAAGTGAGACTCTTATTAAGGGAGTAGTAAGGGATAGTGTAAGTGGAGACCCTCTAGCCGAAACTCTAGTAATTGCCTTTAGAGTAGAGAATAAATTACTAACTCTCTATAAACAGACTAGAACGGACAAAATGGGCCGTTTTCAGCTCTCCATACCCTCTTCAGACTTTGTATATCTAGCTCTGGTAAAAGATGAGGAAGGAAGTGAAGGTCTAGATTACGTTCCTGTACTTCTACTCATACCCACGGGAAAGAGGGAGATTCTAGTAGAAGAAGAACTAGTACCAGCAGGTACTGTATTCATAGTTGTAGGAACTGTACTGAAGTTCCTAAGTTATGAGAGACTCGTAGTGTGGCCTATCCTGGACTATGAGATCCCTAACTATGATTATTCAAATTACCTAAGACTTATAGATACTATTAAAGGATGTAGAGAACTCTACTCTAGATTAGCAGATGTGATAATGCTATCAGAGGGTATCTATACACTATGCATACCAGCTAATGTAAGCTTTACTCTACATCTAACACTATACGATCATGGAACTAGAGTACTAATTAAGCATGCTAAGAAGTACACAGTTGATAAGGGAGCAGTACTTAAACTCGATCTCAGAGAGGAGATAATGCTAATGGGTACTATGAAGACTGTAGAAGTATCTATAGCAGACTTAGAGAGAGAACTGGAACTCCTAGAAAATGCACATGTAGATGTAAGAATGGAGAGGGGTAAATTAGTTCAACTTAGGAGGGTGCTTGGTAGAATACATCGTGAGATTAGGAGAGATAGATACAGTTTAGCTGGAATGTACTTCAAAGAGGTAAGAAAACTTCTAAGAGATATCGAAACTAGCCTTAAGCACAAAAGGATTAGTTGTAGATATATGCTCGCTATACTCCTAGTACTATCGCTAGTACTATCCCTAGCGATATCATCTTTTATAACACTTATAGGTACTCTTAAATGGTTTATTCTTTCAGTAATCTCGTATTTATTACTCTCTACTATACTACATTTACACCCATTATCGACAATAGGCAGAGAATATTCAACCTTCTTCTCTACATTATTTCTATTCACACTACTTTTTGCACTATCTAGAGTTTTAAAGTTAGGAAGAAAACCCACCTCCACTTTTGGATTGGCACTAACTATACTAGCACTAAGCATCAATAATATGAAAAAGCGAAAAATTAGAAGTTTCATAATGGCTTTATCAATTATGGTAATATCGCTTTCTTTCCTCACTATAGTAGAAGTGAGTAGTATAGCCGAATTGAGAGTGGAGGAGAATGAAATAAGTAGGAAGGAAAGTATCCTTTCTTTCCGATGGATAGATCGTAGAGCACCTAGACCTAATTTCATACCTCTAGATTACTCTGTAGTAGAATACCTAAAGGAAAGATTAAGTATAGAACTTATCTCCATTAAAGCCGAGTCTCTTCCAAAAGCCTGGAATGCCTATCTGAGAATGCAGGAATTAGATGAATATCCAGAACCCCTAGGGTATGTAGTAAGGGAAGATTTAAGAGTGGAACTAGAGGGGATCTTAGGTATAGTACCGGATGTTGAATCCAAGTTTGTCGATTTAAGTGATCTAATCTCACATGGTAGATTCTTTAGAAAACATGAACAGAATGGCGTGGTTGTAAGTGATGATATAGCTCTAATACTCGATCTCTCTATTGGAGATGAAATATTAGTACATGTAGACAACCTCCGTATCAAACTCATAGTTAAGGGTATACTTAATAGCTCAAGATTAGCTTCGCTAATTGACTTAGATGGACTATACTATACCCCTTTAAAACTCGAATTTACTACAGTACCCTCTACTACTGGAGAGCTAAAATTTGTACCCATAAGAGCTAGACCAGTAGTTAAGCGCTTGATCATAGTGAATTTGGAAAAAGCTATAGACATGGGTTGTGTTCTGTCTAGAATAGCCATATTACCAGGTGAACCTAGAGATCTATCGACACTATGTAAGAGTATTGTTGAAGAAACTCGCTTGGATGTGTGGTATATTCGAGGGGGTAAAGTAAGACACTACTACATTATAGAGTCTCTGGAAATAATAGGCGGTCCTGAATTTTCCATATTACTCGTGATGCTATCACTAATAGTGGCACTTACTACAATAGGGATACTCTACGAGAGAAAGAGAGATCTATCTATAATCTCTACACTAGGATTCAATCCAACACACCTCTGGTTAAGTCTATCCACTGAAGTATGGATCCTACTAATCCTACCTACCATAGCATCTATAGAGGTTACGATGTTAGGACTACCACTTATCTCCCGAATAATACCCATAACACTTAGTATAGACACAAACCCCATATGGATAATTTCGCTTCTTCTAGCTATAAGTATAGTATCCATAATTAGTTCTACACCTATAGCACTTGCATCCATCAAGACCCTAGCTCCAAATATACCTTTCAGGTGGAAGTTCGAACTTAGAGACCTAAAGAATATAGCTCTACCTCTAAGGCTAAAGAAAGAGGAAGCAAGTAGTTTTCTTAAGTTCATATCTAGTAGGCTAAGAGAGGAAGCCAACCTACCAATAATTGAGGGGAGTAAAGAACTCGTAGTAGCTGTGTGGGATCTTCGTACGGAAGGACATGAGAAGGACCTATATTTATCGTTCAAGATATCATTTCATACCTCTTGGAGGTATTTTAGAGCATCATGCAAACTAAGACTCTATCTAGAAGATAGGTACTACGTACTATCCCTACATGTAGAGCCTATAGATATCTATGGATTTCATAAAGAGCACGTTTCATACCATATTGGAGAGCTTATGAGGAGGCTAGTGCTTGAGTGGGCTATTGAGAGGGGAGTTTCTCTAAGAGAAAGAGGTACATGAAGAGAGGAGGACATACTGACATAGCAACGGCAAATCCCTGTTCTTCGTGACCTACCATAGTTGTGGGAACTTCGTTATAGTACTTTCCAGCGAATGGTAGATAGCCTATCTTGTAGAGCCCGTACCTATCTCCATAATATGTCAGCCCGGGTACTCTATTCCTTTCATTTGAGGATTTATACATATCTGTCCTAGTAATCCAGTAGTATGCCAGTTCCGCTGCAGCTAGGTACATCCACTTACGAGAGAATTCTATAGGAAGCTCATAGTATAAGTCTATCAATGCTATTACAGCACCACAGGCTGTCGATATAAATTCGTACTCCACTAGACCATAGGTAGGACTATAGGCCCATATAAAGCCTCCCCATGCTCTTGGATCGTACCAGTACTTGTGATTTCCCCATCTCCTGGAGAGAGGTGTGAATTGCATTCTCAGGAGAAAGTCGGCAGCTAGTACAGCTCCACCTAAAGGCATTTTCATAGTCCCATTGATGCCGTATAGGTATTTATAATTCCCAGTTCTCCTATAAGCTTCTAGCCATGCTCTAATCGCGCCAGCAGTATCCCCCGTAAAATAGCTATTTACCCTCCACTCACCACCGGCTCTCGAAAGGTGGGGAAGACCTCCATAAGCTTCACTCTCAGGATTCGTATTCTGTTTTAGTAACATGTAATCGCATATCCTCAGAGCTGTTGTTAGATAGGTTCTATTACCAGTTACATCGTAGATCCCGAATAGGACCAGTGCAGTAGCTGCAGTATCCCCCATTCTTATTCCGTAGACCTCTGGTGGGTAGGATGTATATACTCCCCCCTCCTCACTTATCATCCTCAGAAGCCATTCAACGGCTCTCTTAGCTGATTGAAGGTACCTATTGTCACCTGTGATCTTATACAACTCTATGAGACCCCTCACTATAGGAGTAACATGCTCTGTAGCTATCCACATAGCTGGTTCCGCAAAGTTAGTACCTGAACCCCATTCACCGAAGTCTGGAGGTAGCCCACTAAAGAAGAACATTCCTTCTGTAAAAGCTCCTTTAGTCTCTTCGGGAGGTATTATACCCTTGGAGCTCACCTTCCAAGATATCTCTTTCCCCCTCCTAAGTACATGCACGTAGAAGTCCCTGAATTCCTTAAACCAATCACTATATCCAACTTGGATCCTAAGACACCATTCAGATGCTAGTTTTGCTGCTTTTAGATACTTCTCGTTACGAGTTAATCTATACATTTTACATGAGAGTTCTAGAAACCATCCAGTATCATGTGATGCTATGTAGGTTTCGTATTCACTCTCTAGTCCATAGGCTGCAGCCCACTTGAAACCCTTAATATAGTAACCCGCTAATCCTCCCCATGCATCTCTACATACTGTGTGCCAACCCCATTCATAGTACGGAGGAGTTATTTTGAAACTGCATCATCCACTCTAGCCCCTCTTGTGCAAGGCTTAACAGTTCATTCCTCAGTGCTATGCTGGATAAACTTGGACATATAGGTAAAATGAATAGAAATACAACTAAATAAATCAGTGCCAACAGTACACTCAGTAGTACACAGGCGATTTTCCTACTCACAATAGCACCTATAGTCCCTCTGAATAGTACAAATATTATTACATGGGATAATATTTAATATTTTTTATCTATCTATGCATACTAAAGTATTCATATATTAATTTATAAAATGGATATCTTGAGTCAAAAATAAATATTATCACATTAATATCTAT
>QMRW01000025.1 GCA_003650785.1 Thermoprotei archaeon
GGGAGCTCCTTGTGGTTCGACATGGCACATTGCTGAGAAACTGATAGGAAGTGTTATTGAGCCTAGAGAAACCTTATGGGAGAGAATAGCAAAAGCTCACCATACTTATCCATGTTTAGCCAGTATGGAGATGGATCAAGAACTAGGAGATACTATACTGCATAAAGCTCAGTACCTAATTAGAGGTGCTGTGGAGGATTCTCTTAGATAGTAATCCACTAAACTCGGTATACAGAAGATATATTGTGGATAATTTTGCGAAATAGGGATATATGTCTATTAGGATAGTGATACTGTGGTGAAAGTATTGGATCTAAAGAGACATGTATGTTACATGATAGTGGCGGCTATAATAGCGCTTCTGATAACAGTACTACTTCACTACCCTACATTACTACACCTAGAGGAGTTAGGGAGGATAGTAGTCCCTAGGCCTAAGTCCATAGCTGTGGCACGTCTCTCAGGCTTAGTAGTATACTCAGAGGAGCGCGGACTACTTCCAATAAGCTATATAACTCCCAATTACGTTGAGGATCTTCTCGAGGAAGCTCTTAAGGAGAATCCAGGAGCCCTGATCCTAGTCATAAACAGTCCAGGTGGTGAGCCCTCAGCATGTTATGAGATATACCACATGTTAAAGAGGTATAAGGAGGAACATAACATCACCCTAGTAGTCTATATACCATCGATAGCATGCTCTGGTGGATACTACATATCCCTAGCTGCTGATGAAATAGTAGTCAACCCTGATGCTATGGTGGGTTCAGTAGGAGCTATTGGAATGATATTCTCTTATGTAGATCTGTTCAAGAAGCTAGGTGTAGAGGTAAAAATAGTAAGATCGGGTAAGTTCAAGGGTCTGACTTCACCCTTTAAGAGGATAGAGAAAGAGGATATAGAATTCACTAGAAGAATTGTATACGGTACTTACAGGCACTTTGTCGATATTCTCATGGAGAGTAGGGGGGATAAACTGAGAGAGGAAAATCTAACCGATATCTTAAACGCTATGATATACCTAGGAGATGAAGCCCTCAAGGTAGGACTTGTAGATAGTATTGGAACTCTAGAGGAGGCGAAAGAAAGAGCTAGGGAGTTGGCAGGACTTCCCGAGAATACCCCAGTAGTAGAAGTGAGACCAAGGATAAGGAGGATAACTATACCTCTCCTTCCATGGTCGATTCTAGTAGCTCTCGAATACTTGATTCCTAAGGCCCCTTCTAATTCCATTAAGATAATGTACATGATAGGTACTTAAGTGGAGGTGTAAGTGATGCTTAGTACGATGCCTGGAAAGGAGAGTTTAGTTCCCAGAATCGTATTTTATGTGTACGCCATATCCACTATCATTCCATGCTGTATGACCATAGTCTCGCTAATACCAACCCTATTTGATATATCCATCTACCTCAAGCCTATATCCACCGCTCTCTCGATATTTGGCGTGCTTCTACTAACCTACATTTTCTACATCGCACTAAACTACATCAGATTGCATAAACTCAGATTCAGCGATTTCATCAACAGATCTGAGATTGTGGTTAGTGATAAAATAAGTGAGATTGATGCATCAAGCTTCAGGGCAATTCTTGAGATCATGGGAAATAGGATTAGAAGAATTCCAAGGAGAACTTCTCCTATCTTCATCGCCCCTTTGGTCTCAGTTCTCTACATAATCGGACACGTAACAGTAGAACTGGCGAGTAGGTACGTACTTGAAATTACACCTGAAGCATTCCTAGAATTTCCTCTGAGCAGTGAAGCCTTAATGGAGTTTGTTATGTATACGACTACTATGAGCATAGGCTCTATCCTGTTACTGGTAAGCGTCATACTATGCATTTACATTCTCCATATATTAAACAGAGACCTATACGAACTGGAGTCTATAGAGGATGAGATGATATCTACTTTAAGACCTCTAGCATCTAAAATAGGCTTGAAGCTACCTTATAGAGAAGTTAATATCGCTAAGAGGAATACTATACTCTACGCGATCCTATACATAGTGACCCTTGGTCTCTTTGGAGTGTATTGGGTCTATAGAGTGGCCATTAGGGATCCCGAGGAGCATGTGAAGGAGGATTATAAAGTATATAGTGAACTACCTAAAATCTTAGCTATAACACCACAATAGAGCTTCATAACTTTTGGAAATCTCCATCTCTTTGAAATTCACCTATTAAACGATAGAGTTAATGTCTCTTGATACATTTTACTATTGAAATGTATAGGAATATACCCTACTACGAGATTAGGAGCCCATCTAGCAGAGATGATACTGACTCTCTGATTCATTACTCGGGGATGAACTAAATGAGAGAAATGAATATTAAACTACTGAACAGAGCTTCGAGGAGAATAGCTAGTGCCATGTACAGTCCTTTGAAAAGAGATGAGTTAGTTAAGAGCATAGCTGAGGAATTTGGCCTTGAAGTTATGGAGGTCCTTCTACTCGTAGATGCTCTAGAAGATTTGAAGAGGAATTTCCCCAATAAGAGCACTTCGTGGTATGTAAGAGCTGTTCTGAGAGTCTTCAGCGGTATTGAGAGGGTTGCTAAAAATCACTGGATTGTTAAGGGGCTTAGGGAGTTAGGTGATCAGTATCCTTACTACAATGTAGTATTGACTAGAGGTGGTAAATATATGTGTGATTGTCATGTACATGCCTACGGCTATATAAGACGAGTAAAAGTGTGTACTCATGTGGCTGCGGTTATGATCTCGAAGCGAGTAGGAGTTCAGTTGAGAATACTCTAAGTATCTTATGCTGTGTTCACTCTGAAGAAGGCTCTTTCCTCCTTTTCCTCTCAAGTCTGTAGGCTTTTGCTATCAAGATGATTCCTATGATGATTAGAAGGAGGAATACTAAGTACTTAAACACGTGTAGGAGCTTATACCAGAAGCTGAAGAGTATTGAAAGTACTGTCGGAAATAACCATGGTGTAAGTATAATTGACAGCCCTATCCCACCTACACAGAGTAGTATTACTCCTAGTAGTAGGAGAAGTATGTATATTATATTCTGACCTAGGTTTTGTTCACCCTCTACACCTTCTCTAGGCTCTTCTGGTATTATTATTGCCGCTAGTATGTATAGTAGTATACCTATTCCATTTATGAGACACAGAAGAATCCATAGTAATCTTACTATTGTAGGATCTATACCTAGATATTCGGCAATACCCCCACACACTCCTGCTATCATTCTATCCTTTTTTGACCTATAGAGTCTTCTAATCTCCCCCATACATGTAGGAATACCGTATGTACTTTAAAGACTACCGATGTAGAGGATTCTGTGCTACATATTAGTTATTATTCATTCGCTCTCTCACTGCTAGTGAATTAAGCTCCTCCTGCTATCCTAACGTTTCTAATTCTTATTGCAGGCCATATAAAGCCTGGCTCTTCTCTGTATTCCTTGGATACAGCATCTATATTTTTCATGAGATCCAGAGCCTTAGAGCCTATTAGTGTCCCTTTTAGTGGATACGCATATTCGCCGTTCTCTATCTTAAATCCAAAGTCTATGGTCTGTGATATAGTACCAGTTATGGGGTCAATCCATATGAATCCAGTCTCTACTACTATACCTTCTCTCATCTCAGCTATCATCTCATCGAGAGAGAAATCTCCCGGCATTATCTGAAGGTTTGATGGACTTATCCCTGGAGGGCTTCGGTATCCTGCTCTTGTAGCACATGCATTATTTTCAGCTTTCATCTTGTTAGCAGTATAGGAGTTGTGTAAGTATGTCTTGAGTACGCCTTTTTCAATAACTACAAACCTTCTCTTGGGAACACCTTCTGCATCGTAAGTAGAGCTGGCTATTCCTCTCTCTACAGTTCCATCATCATAGACTGTAAGTAGATTTGACGCTATTTTCTTTCCCATCATATCTACAAGATACGATCTCCTTCTATGTATACTCTCGGCATTTGCAGCCCATATAAATGAGCTTACTAATCCAGCTGCAGGAAGGAATTTAAATACTACTGGGAGTGTTGCTATCTTAACCTTTTTGGCACCGAGGAATTTAACAGCACCTTCTCCAGCAACTTTCCCCACCCTCTCTGGATCTACATCTCTTAAGCTCCTCCCCCAATCTCGCTCATAGAATGACCCTACGTCATCTCCTCTCTTAACGATACAAAAGGCCTCGAATCCTATTCCAGTTCTTCTCGCTTCAATCTCCACTCCTAGCGAATTCACCAGTGCATATTCTCCGTAGCCGTAGTTTCCACCACAGTTTACTATCACCTCTGGAGATACGCGAGCTGCATCTACTATTCTACTCATTAGCTCCGAAAACTCCTCTACATCTAGTTCAGCTAGTTCCTTATCATAGAGTCCAGGAACTTCAGGTACCTTCTTTGGCTCTGGTAGGCTTACGAAATCGGGATCTGGTTGTGCTTGGCGTGCCAGTTTAGCGGATACTTTTCCTATTTCTACTGCATCTTTCTCTGTGATCCTCTGAGTATAGGAGAAACCCATCCCACCCTTTATGTAGGATCTTACACATAGTCCATAGTCATATAGAGATCTGCAGGTCTTAAAATCGCCTCGTTCTATCAAGATAGATGTACTCATTCCTCTGCTGACATATGCCTCAGCTTGTTCAGCTCCTGCTTCTAGTGCAGCTTCAATAGCCTTCCTAGCTATAGTTAATAAATCTACACTATGCTCTCCCACCCACTACCACCTCTTTTACTCTTATATGTGGACCTCCACAACATACTGGAGCTCCTTGTCCGCCTTTTCCACACATTCCAGCCATCGGTATCACAAGATCCCTACCAACAGCGTCTACCATTTTCAGGGTCTCTAGAGTTAAACCTCCGAAGCTTACATCTCTCAGCATTTCTGCTACTTCTCCTTTTCTTATCATATAGCTGACTATTACGTTACAAGTAAATTGTCCTTTCTCTGGGAATACATATCCCCATTGGGATTTCTTAAAGTATATTCCGTGATCTATATCCTCTAACATTTCCTCAAAAGTCCAATTTCCCGCATCGATATAGGTGTTACTCATTCTTACTATGGGTATATTATGGTGAGTATCAGCTCTCGCGCTTCCAGTAGGCCTTGCTTCTAGCTTCTTAGCTGTTTCTAGAGAATGGAGAAATCCTCTCAGAATTCCCTTCTCGACAATTACTCTCTTTCTTCCAGGTGTCCCCTCAGAATCATACTTAAAGGATCCATATGCACCTGGTATTGTGGAATCGTCTACCATGGTTACTAGTTCGCTTGCCACTTTTTCTCCTACCTTACCCTCAAGAATACTTTCTCCAGCTATTACTGCATCCGCCTCACTATTATGACCAAAGGCCTCATGGACTATTAGACCCGTAACCTCTGGACTTAGAATAGCCTTGAATTTTCCAGCTGGAGGAGGCCTAGCTTTAAGTAAGTCCACAGCTGTAGTAGCAGCTCTTATATGTTTTTCTTCATCAAGGAATTCCTTGAGAACTTCATATCCCTTAATCCCTCTCGTATCTTCATGGGTTCTCTGAACTACACCAGCTTCTCTTGTGACAACGAGTAGACCAATACCCGTTCTAGGTATATCCTGCTCGGTATAGGTACCTAAGGTATTAGCTACTATTTCAATTTCATGCCTATCTCCGTACGATAGTATGGTATTTACTATGTTAGGATGATACTTTCTAGCAACCTTTTCCACTTCTAGTAATTCTTTTACTTTCTGATCTATGGGTATATCCTCTGGTTTAATCTTAACCGGGAATACTACACTATCCTCTATGCCCCTAATCTCGGCTACCCCTCTCTTTTCTGTAACTCTTTTAGATGCAGCTATAGCCATTTTTGCAGCTGTCTCCATAGCTCTTCTAAGTCCCTCCTTTGAGGTATCATTTATCGCAGAGAAGCCCCACGCACCGTCTATTAGTACTCTTACACACCCACCATGAAGCCTGTACTCGTACATCCTAAAAGCTCTTCCATTCTCTATGACTATCGAGGATCCTACTCTCTTAAATACTCTTATATCCGCGAACTGTGGAGAGTACTTACGGGAGCATTCATCTAGTATAGATACAAGTATATCCTTCATACTAAAATTACCCATACAATGTTCTTATAAACGTTGGCGGTAAATAACCCAATCTCCAGAAGGGGAGTAAGGCTAGTGAGAGCATTTAACGAGTACCTTAATACTCTCCTCTTTTCGCTCTACAGCCGTTCTGTAGGCTTTTTCAACTTCACTGAGCGGTATTACATGTGTAACTAGTGGAGCTACCTTAAGCCTCCCTGAAGCTATGAGGTCTATAGCCTTTTGGAAGTCCTCCCTTAGATACATAAGACTCCCCTTGAGCTCTATTTCACCATCCTGTACTAGATGTATCTTAACAGGTGTCTTACCTGGAAATACCCCTACTACGATTATTCTACATCCTCTTCTTATGATATCTATTGCTTGATTTATCGTAGCCTCTACTCCTACACACTCGAAGACCAAGTCTACAGAATCTATTCCCCACTTCTCTTCAATGAACTCCTTTAGATCCACTTGAGATACATTAACAGAGTAGTCTGCGCCTAACCTTTTTGCTAGTTCTAATCTATATTCTATTATATCTGTTATTATAGTACTTCCAGCTCCAGCCAATTTAGAACACTGAAGTGTTAGTAATCCTATAGTTCCAGCACCTAGTATTATGACGTTATCTCCTAGCCCTATACCACTTATCCTAACTGCATGCACTGCTACTGCAGCTGGCTCTACTAGAGCTCCATCCTCTAGGGACATATCTTCAGGGATCTTGAATACTAGATCCTTACCTACGGTAAAGTACTCTGCCATAGCACCGTCTACTTGACAGCCTATAACCTTCAAGTTTCTGCAGATATTGTACCTA
This sequence comes from Thermoprotei archaeon, assembly GCA_003650785.1. Lineage (GTDB taxonomy): Archaea > Thermoproteota > Thermoprotei > Thermofilales > B20-G17 > B20-G17. Next base: position 6,885 of record QMRW01000025.1, read on the forward strand.
CCTATCCTACAGTTGTAGCATCTTCCACAAATCAACTGAGGGATTACGGTAACTTTATCCCCTGGTTCGAACTCTTCTACATTGGATCCTACTTCCTCTACAGTACCTGAGAATTCGTGTCCTGGTGTTATTGGTGGACTTATAAAGGGGTGCTTACCCAGGAAAGCATGGACATCGCTTCCACAGATTCCACAGTACTCCACTTTAATGAGTACTTCATTAGGAGCTGGTTTGGGTTTAGGTACTTCTTCAATAACAATTTTATGTGGTGCTAGTACCCTAGCTCTTTTCATGTCCTATAGGTGGTTGTTGAAAATAAATACTTCACGATACTTAACTCTGAGCTTGTACTCTATGACTATATGCTCTTACTGAGTATTCTGAAAAGAAGGTATACAAGGATACATGGTAGTACTATGAATAATATAAATGGTAGTACAAGTACAAGTGATACTATTATCAATGGACTTGCCAACACTAGTCCTATGCTTATGATAATCCACTTCAGTAGCTCCTTTAACCCTGATTCTCCGTACAGTTTCGCCTCTCTGGAACGATTTATGATAGTTCTAGTTTCTGATGTTCCTATTCTAGCACTCTTTAATGATGCACTTCTGTATCTTCTACTACTAGATCCTGAAGTCCTTCTGTGCACCGATAATGATCTATAGCGATTGTATGGTCTGTAGGTCTTCTCTATTTCTTCCATTTCCTCAGCTACTATTGGAGAGGATAATTTCCAATACCTCTTGAACTCGTCTTCCACAAGTATAATTACGCATTATTGTATATTAGCGTTTTCATGCACTTTAATCGAAAGTATGAGTAAATTTAAACTAGCTAAATTTTTAAGAAGATACGCTCACTGGTGTTAGAAGTATTATTGTGAGAATTCCAACCTTATATACTAATCGACTACGAATTTAATAGCTGTGATTCTATTCCTCTCATCATACATGAATCTGATAGTACCAGCTTGCTCTAGATCTCTAATTACTTCATAACTGAGCTCTGCTAGTCTAATAACATCTATTTTGCTTCTCTTTGACCCCCTTTTTATAGTTCGCCTACTATGTAATAGTGGTATTAGATCCTTTGTGTATTTTGTGTTCCAGTTCTTTTTTAGATCTTCAAATCTCACTTTGAACACCCAGGTCACTGAGTACCTCCTTAAGTTTATCCTCAGTATTCCTTTTAGCAACTTCCTTTAAAACATAACTACTATCTATCCTATTCCAGTATACTTTTACGAGAGCATAGACTTTATCTCTATCCTCAAGAGACTCCCAGAACTTCCAGGCAGAGAGGTAGGTCAGGATAAGTTCCTCACAGGGCTCCATGTAGACATGATATTCGTTTATCTCTATCCTAATGGGTTTCTTTACCTTGGAATAGACTGATCCAACTATATCTATACCCTTACTAGCTAGTGCTCTCAGCTTGGGTATGAATACACGACTAGTTCTGGGTTCGGATATTCTCTTCAGAAATTCCTCAACAATATTCTTTGAGCCCTCGACTATTATATCTACATCCAGTGTTCTATAGGTAGCACCAGTTAATATCTCTACAGCAAATCCTCCAACTAATATTATCCTACCTCTACTCCAGCTTTCTAATCTAGTATTCAACCATGCTATGAAGTAGAGAAAGCGCTCAGTATCCTGAGCTATCTCTTTCAATCTAGGTGCTATTTTCTTGTTAAACTCGCTAAAGAGGGAATTACAGTATTCGTACACATTATAGTAAACTACACCTTACTTATATGTTCAATCGATGAGTTAATGTAGGAAGTTTTACATTCGAACAAATAACAAATTTTGAGTATTATGTTAAATCCAACTTCCATGCAATTAATCTTCTACACTATTTTTCTATACGATGTATTCATCTGTTATGGTACATGGTTAAGGTTGTATATTGTAAAGTTCTAACTCGCTTCGAATATATGTCAACTTCTGTATACAACTCTCGATTAGCCTATAAAGATCGTCTACACTCATGTCTCTCAATTCTGATTTAGAATTGGGTATAGTCATTATCACATCATCTAGTGCTTCTATTAGGTGATGCGGTATTCTCTCGCTACTGCACAATTTAGTTAGTCTCTTTCTCACTCTCATGAGATTTGAAATTGCAGAGTTGAAGTGTATGTTAGATAGGGCTGTTGGTGGTAGTCCTACAAGCATCATCATACTCCTAATGTCCTTTCTCAGAGCCCTTCTACTCGCTATTAATAGTGTATAACATGTTCTGAGTGAAAGTACACATTCATTAATTACAGTATCTGCACTCTTCTTTCTAAAGAGTATCATCTATTAATTATGAACTGTACCCAGTATTTAAAGATAGATATTGTACTAGAGTTCTACAGAAGTATAATAGACTAAGCATTCATGAAGTAGATCCTATTAATCCCACTTCTCCAGAGTTCATTCGCTAGCAGATCTCTAACAGCCACTCTTATGGCCTCACTCTTATTAGGATATCTTCCCATATCCACTAGTCTCTTAAGTCCTTCTATGTAGGGCTCTGGTAGGTGTACTGTCACAAGCTTCATTGAACTTTTCTTACGATTACTTGTAGCGCCCATATCGACACCATATTCTGATGAACTTAAACTTGATATCCTTAATATTTGAGTATATGGATAACCCGTAGGTATATATCCATATACTTATACCTTTGAACTAACTATGTTCTATCCCTAGGATAGGAGTAGTGGTAATGTATCGAGTGCAGCCTTTACATCCCTAGTAAGGATGAACTCTCCATGTCCATAGGTAGCTATTGCCTTTGCGAATCCTCTCCACTTACTAGGAACTCCTATCACATGTAGTTTAGTGAATATAGGTGCATATTTTAATGGAGATTCTCCCCAAGTCCATTGACCATCTGTTATGAGAATCCCTATAGTCTCAAGTGCTCCATTCTCTACTAGATGCTTATGTGCCTCTTTTATTGCTCTAGCGATATCAGTATATCCTTCGGGAGTTAGATCAAGTATTCTATCGATGATAATCTCTCTAGGGATATATTCTAGGGCCTTCTTAATGAATTCTATTTCGGTGTTGAAAGCTATTATAGAGTATCTATTCCATGGGGTGGCATATGCCAGTGATGCCGCTACTATAGCAGCTATTATTATCTTAATTCCAGACATAGAAAAGCTTCTATCTATTATTAGTGCATAGAGTCTATCTCTTCTATCTCTCTTGTACACTTTTAGGTGTTGTATGTCTAGTGTTCCTCTTTCTACTAATTCTTCTAGAGTCCTATCTAGGTCTATGTCATCAGAATCCCAGTCAAAGCTATCTGTAATAATCTTGCCACCTAGGTGTTTATGAATGCTTCTAGAGGTTATTCTAAGGATTAATCCTGTAGCATATTTCTTGGCTAGATATTTTTGTTTTCTTCTCAAATAGGAGTATGTCCTCGAGTACAACTCTAAGACGTTAATTTCATTGTTTGTCATACCATGTCCTAATAGATCGGGTATATTGTTCTCCAGTAATAATGATGCTCTTAATGGAGATACCTTCGAAAGGTATAATAAATATTCGATTTCATCTCTCAACTTTTCTTCTATATACTCATTCCGAAAAAAGCCTCTATTCTTCTTAGATGAGTTATGTGATTTTCTCTTCAGAATCTCTTCTAAAAGTTCTTTTATGATATCTTCTGGTGTTTTATCCGGATCCTTCATCCATATCTTACTAGATAGAGCCAGAACAGCAGCATCGTAGATGTCCTCAAATTTTAGTTCCTCTCTTTTAAGCTTCTGGAGATACTCTACTATGAGTACCATATCTATTGCCCCTCTCACTGAGGCTCCCATTTTTACAGCTGGATGTGTTCTAGTAGCCCTCGTGAGGTCTACAGCAAGTTCTATCAACCATTCCTGACCACATTTAGTCCTTATCTTAACTATTTCTATCTCTTCCTCTCTACTCTGATAGTCTAACCTAAGTCTACAGAACCTATCCATAATAGCCCTACTCACTCTACTAGTTCCTATATCATCGTAGGGATTCATTCCTGCTATGACTCTAAAGCTTGGCTTAGCCTTTATGATTCCTAATCTAGGTACTACTATCTCTCTTTCTTCCATAGCTCTAATCAGCACATTTGCCGCATCTTCGGACATCCTATTAAATTCTTCAATATACAGTATTCCCCCTTCTTTCATAGCTCTGAATAAAGGACCTGGTTCAAAATACTCTGCTTTATATCCCTTCTTTAGTACATGTGCAGGGTTAAATATTCCTATGAGTTTTTGTGGAGTTAGATCAGCTGATCCTTCAACCATATAGAAGGGAACTCCACTCTCTTTTGCTATGACTCTTAGTATGGTTGATTTTGTTGTACCTGGGGGCCCTTCAAGTAGTACATTCTTACCAGCTGCTAGTGCCGCTATTATCGCTAGTATTTCTCTCCTTCTACCTACAATGTACTTGGCTACCCTTCGTATGAGTTCTCTTTTAATGTATGGATTATCCCTCATCTACAATTTACCTTCCTCAAAGATTAGTATAGAACCTGCTAATATTTATTCTATAGATTAACTACTACTTAGGGATAGTAATAAGCGGTCTTATCATCCTAAAATCAAAGGGTAGTCAAGTACTACAACTAAGTGAGTTAGTTTAATTTAGAGGCTACCTAATATCTATGTGTACCATGCTCGTGATTAAACCCACTCCCCTTATAGCTACTTACTGCTACTCTATATTCAGATTAGAGACCTACACCTCGTGTAGCCTAGGATGTGCTTACTGCTATGGAAATTGGTATAGAGAGGATAGGAGTATAAGGCCTAGTTATGATGTCTTAAAACTTTTCAAGAAGATAGTTCTTGAAGTGTCTAGAAAATCTCTTAAACCTTATCCCTTTAGAATGTCTACTCTAGTAGATCCCTTTCAAGATCTAGAGAAAGAGTATATGATAAGCTATAAGATAATGGAGCTGGCTTTAAAGTACGACTATCCCCTTATAATTAACACTAAGACTACCTTAATATTTGAAGATCCGTGGATGGATCTGCTAGTTGAGATGGCAGAAAGAGGACTTGTAGTGCTTCAATTTAGTATTCTTGGACTCGATAAAATAGAGAAGCTCGAACCCCTGGTTCCCCATCCTCTGGAGATACTCGATTTAGTTAAGGAATTACGTAGGAGAACCTACATTCCTATAGTATTTAGACTACAACCACTAATCCCCGGACTAAATGATAGCCCCGAGTACCTTGAAGACGTGTTAAGAGAGCTTAAGCGTGTTCATCCGCTTCATGTGATAATCGAATATCTGAGGACTACTTCCCACTCACTAGGACTCTATGAGAGATTAGCCCTAGACAAGTCCCCTTACAAAATAAAATGGGAATTCTATAGTCGTGAGGGTAAGATTGTAAAGCCTCCTCTATACTATAGGCTTAGAAGGATAAGAGAAATAAAGAGAATAGCTGAGGAAATGAGTATAAGAGTAGTTTCCTGTAAAGAGGGAGTGATCTTGGATTACCTTGATGATTGTTGTGGATTCTATGCTTTAAGAAATTGTATTAAGCGTATTACACTAAGAGAAATTTTGAGAAGGGACTATAGCTTAATTAGATCTCGATACATATCAGATAGAGACGTCCGACTATATCCTAATCCCATTAGAAAGGCTTTAAGATGGTATAGTAAAGTACTCACTGAGATCCTTAGAGATAATAAATTTCAAAGGAGGATAAGAAGATTTGAACTTGATATCAGATAATACGATTTCTCTTGATCTCGAGAAGGATATTTCTTAAATACTTTACCCTCTCAAGTACTATTCTATCTTCAGAGAGTTCTTTGGCTATTCTATCTAAAAGCTTCATGACCATATCTATGCTTTTCATTCCTATAAGTTCATCTACTCTATTCCAGTTAAGCTCCTCATGGTACTGGTACATAAGCCATAGTGCATCCTCTATATCCTTAAGTGAATTCGGCATTAATAGCTTAGCTGCTATATTCTCCTCTATCCTAGTAAGCCTAATATCCACCCCTCTTATCTTCACCGTTACAGCAGTTTTTAAGGTCTCATAGTGTATTTTCTCTTTGGCTATTTTGAAATCTAATCTGTAGCCATCTTCAAGCTCTATACTAAACCTCCCCAATCCCTTCAATACTTCATTGGGATCTATTGCCTTAACTTCATACCCTTCCCTCTTCAACTCCTTTAGTAACTTTTCCATATCAGATACACTGTTAACCTCGACTACATAGTCTATATCTCCAGTAGCCCTTCTAACACCCATGAGTATACAGGATATACCTCCTATAAGTGCATAATTCAATCCTGTTCTATTCAATGCCATAGCACTTTTGAGTAGATGTCTTAGGATATTCATTTAAACCCCCTGAGCATTTTTATGAGTTCTATCTCTCCTACTCTTCTAACATATACTCTCATAATCCATGTTATTCTCTGTGCTGCTTTTAGATCGCTTTTGAGTTTAAGCTGATTCTCAATCTCTTTTCTGGTCTTGTCTAGCTCATCTAGGGATTCCAATAATTGTAATCCACGCTCGATTACTCTCTGATAGTCTAGATTTCCCATACACTTCGCCATTATCTGCTAGCTGATGCTAATTATTAAGTATTAAGATAACCTTATCGTAATACCAGATAGTCTTATATTGGAGAATGAAAGGTATACCCTTCAACTTTTAAAGTTGTAGCATTAATGTGGACTCATGAAATTCCTACGTATGAAGGTATTAAGTTTTCAGGTACTGAGAGAAAGTATTAAGTTTAGGATTGTGTAAACCTATGGGGAGGAGTGAAAGTTGAGAGAGAAAAAAGATGAGGAGGAAGGTTTATTAACACCTCGACTCATGGAGCTCCTAAAGGAGTACAATGAAATAGTACTGGAGGATGTTGAGATAGAATTAGATGAGCTAGAGCTCGTACTACAAC
>QMRW01000026.1 GCA_003650785.1 Thermoprotei archaeon
AGAAGAATAGCTCCAGGTACCGAGGAAGAATTACCCTCAATAAACGTAGTTCCTCTTGTAAAACTCTTAGAAAGTGGCTTTGTAGACTCAGTCATAAGAGTACTCAATGTACTCTCTAATACTTACAGGAAGTCTATTATGTCGATAGTGGATCATTTAAACTCTATACTGGAAACTATAATAGTAGATCATATGAGCTATGAGACATCCAATTAACTACCAGTACTGGATTAACAAGACGTGCTTACTATATTATACTCTGTAGATACTCGGCTACTACACTAGCCACACTAACTTTTGAAACTGGAGAAGGAACACTATTGGTAGCTATAATATCTGAGACTCCGCTCTCTCTAAGCCTATCGAGAGCATTACCTACTAGTAGTGCATGAGTACATACTGCTACTACAGTCTTAGCTCCTGAAGCTAGCGAGCACCTAGCTGCTAGCGCCATAGTACCACCAGTACTTATGATATCATCCACTATTATCACAGTCTTATCCTTGATATCTAGAGTTTTAGCCTCAGCTCGTACCTCGCCGGTTATCTTATCCCTCACCTTAATTATGTAGTCGTACTCTGTATTGAGTATGTTGGCTATATCCTTTGCAAGACTAATAGCCCCTCTATCTGGAGCCAGTATTACAGGATTTTCATAATTTCTTTCAGCTAAATACTTTGCTAGCTCCTTCATAGCAGTTAGATTCTTGTACGGTATAGATAGTACCTTAAGACTCTCCTCTTTGTGTATATCTATAGTTATAAATCTATCCGCTCCTGCAAATTCAATAGATTTTAAGATGACATTTACACTTATCGCCTCGCCTGCTCGGAATCTTTTATCCTGTCTAGCATAGGCTAGGTAGGGTACTACTGCTACGACCTCCTCTGCTCCTAGATCCTTAGCCGTTGATATAGCTAGTAATAGTTCTAGGAAATGCTTATCCTGGGGTGGATATAGTGATTGTACTATTACTACGGTCTCCTTTGATAGCTTTACCTTCTCTACGGGGTACCTTATATAGGATTCTCCATCGGGGAACGTCTTATACTCTAGGGTTATTTGCGGGATGTTCATAATCCTAGCGATCTCTAAGTCGATATTATTTGATGCTGGACCACCTACTATTATCATGTTGATTATTTGGAAATTCAACTTATATTCCTTTATCTACAAGGTCAGGTTCATAACTATGAGATGACCATGAAATAACTATAGGGACTATTCTCAAAGCTTTTCAGAGACATTATTTGACTATATCCTTAAGGTTTTGATTAATTACTTTGATTAGTGAGTTCACATCCACATTCTTTATTAGAGCTATAGTTTCTACAAGTTCGGGTATTAGATCGGGTCTTAAATACAATCCCCTGTATTTATAAGGACCATCGCTTTCAGTAAGTATTGCTTTTAACGGACACGCCTCTAATACTCTTCTATGCTTTTTCTGAAAGTATAAAGACGGATTTATGGAGATCTTATAACCTGTTTCAATTAGTTCTTCTAGTAAATTCAGAGGACCAGTATACCAGTGGAAGATAGCTCTGTTAATATCGTACTTTATAACTAAATCAAAGACGTCTCTCCATGCTCCCGCAGCATGTAAGTTCACCGCTAGATCATATTCATGAGCTAGTTCTAAAAATTTCACAAATACTTCCAATTGTAGGTTATAAGTGTGTGGAACAAAAAGTCTATCGAGACCTATCTCTCCTATGCAGACTACTTTTTCGCACTTTTCTACGAGTTTCTTGAAAAATTCTATGTCAACCTCCTGCTCTCCTACTTCCCATGGATGAACTCCTATGCACGCATAGACGGTACTGTATTCAGTACTCAATACTGTAGTTCTTTGTGAGGAAGATCTATCATCTGATACCGCTAGTATTATTAATTCTCTAACTACCTTCTCTATATAATCATCTGGAAACTCATAGAGATAGCAGTGCGCGTCAATGTACTTAGTTGGAATGCCTACCACAGACTATTTAGATACTGGTAGCTTTTAATATATATGCGAAGTACAATAACACTACCAGAATTTAAAGCCACAAGTGAATACACTCTTATAGATGCTGTTACGAGGTATGTTAAGAGTGAGCTTTATCCTAGGGAGAGCATTACCATTGACGAATTAACTAAACTTCTATTCGTAGCTCAAGGATGTACGAGGAGGAGATGGGGATTGTGTTTTAAGACAGTACCATCAGCTGGAGCTACTTTCCCTCTTGAAGTTTATGCTATATGTCATAATGTAGAGAATGTAAAGCCAGCAATCTATGCATATAGTTCACAAAGACCTCTTGAGGGAGAGCTTGAACACGTGGCCCCTATAGATTCTAAATTACAGATCGACATCCCTAGGGCACTAGACGTAGTAATAGTAGCTCACTATGAAAGAACTACTAGAACCTATGGACGTAGAGGTTATAGGTATGTCTACAATGAAGTAGGACATTGTATACAAAATATCATATTGGAATCTGCACTGCTAGGTATTTCCTGTGATGTTAAGGTAATTCGTAATGAAGGTGAACGAGAGAGTATAAGGACTGCACTTAGAACTGAGGGAGATCCTCTGGCTGTATTACGGGTGGGAGTGCCGATTAAATCATCGAAAAGCTTAGGGATAGGTGAAGGAAGGCAATTAACTCCACTCGAGAAGGCAATTATAAATAGGAGGTCCATAAGGAGCTACTCCAAAAGACCACTATCATTGGAGCAATTAATGCTTATTCTGAAGTACAGTATAGGTTTTATCGACAAAAATAGGAGATCATATCCAAGGCTGAATGATAGTTACCTAGTAAATTGTATAGTCCTCGTAGGTAATGTTGAGGGACTGGAGAAAGGTCTTTATCGCTATAACTCTCATAAAAATGAATTAGAACTCATCAGAAGGGGGTACTATCTTGATAATTTATACGGAGCGTGCCTCTACCAGGACTACGTAAGGGATGCTCAATGTGATCTAGTATTTACAATGAGAGAAGGGGCTGATCCGTTCCTGGCTCATGTGGAGACAGGAGCTATAGGACAAAATGTGTACCTCCTTGCAGCCTCTCTTGACCTGGGGACAGTAGCCATAGGTGCATTCTACGATGATAGGGTTAAAAGTATAATTGATGTAGATATATTACCCACCTACGTCATGCCTATAGGGACACTTTAGAATCAACCCTACATATCAAACAATAACTCAGATTCCCAAATGTTCAAACTCTAGAACACGATAAACTTTTTTAGAGATAATATGAGAGAGTTTATGTGAACAGTAGGGTTGTGCTAATAATTATAATGCTCATACTACTGGGTCTAGCATATATTCCAATGTTAAGAACTGAACCTCAACATGAATTAGTCCTCAGAATATCCAAACTACATGGTATTGCTATGATTACTCTCGTAGATATAGAGACTGGTGAGGTTAAGAGGATAGTGACTAGCACACCTACTGTGAAATTGATGATAGAGAGAGGAGAATACATATTACTTGTGTACTCTCCTGTAGATAAGCTCTTGGGTATTAAAAAAGTAAGTATCTACAAGTCTACTGAATTATTCATAGAACTCGTTAACATAGATATTTATAAAGGAAGTATAGTATATCGGGTACACATACCAAAACCTTCTGAAGTATTGGAGATAAGGGAGATAGATCCCTTTGGAGAACATGTACAATATATTCATACAACAACAGAATACATATTCATCAAAGTGCCTAAGACCTCTGTTATAATAGTTAAAATACTTCCTAAGGGTACCAGTAGAGTGCTTCATCCTACAATTAAGAGTATGGAAGAATATGTCCCAAGGACTCCAATAAAAGGATCCGAAATAGGTAGACCTGTATCCAAAGTTTCAATATATAAGCCCGAAGGCCCTATTAAGGAGTTATTGAAACTGCTATCTCTGATAGTTATCCCTGCAATTATAAGCCTTGTAATCTACCTAATAGCTAGACGCAAAGTCTAGATAGAGGTTGTGGTGTATGGAGGCCAGAGAGTTAGGAGGTCTTACTCTAGAGATCTACAAAATACTAGCGATTTCAAACAAGCCCTGGGGTGTTAGGGAGCTTCAAAGAAAGCTTAAGGTATCTACACCTAGCCTAATACTGTATCACTTAAACAAACTCGAAAATATGGATCTAGTAGATAAAACTCCCGAGAGGAAGTATGTAGTGAAGAGGTATGTAAAGGTAGATATTCTCAAGTACTTCATAACCATAGGTAGAATATCGATACCTAGATACCTCTTTTACTCAGTCTTCATAAGTATATTAGTTGTAGAATACATATTAAACCCTCCTTTCATAGTGGACCTTCATTATATTATGGGACTTATGATAGGTATATTCTCAGCGGTAATCCTCTGGTATGAAACTCTTAGAATGTTTGTAGAGTACTTTAAGTACTCTAAGGGGAAGTGAGCAAGTACTCTATCAAAAGAAGATACATTAATTTAGCTTTCTTTCAGCAATTTTATTATCAGGAATAGTGCATTAATAGATACAGCATTGAAAGTGGTCACATGGTCAGGAAAGAGGATATTAAGCTCATAAAATCTAGAGTACTACATATGCTAGAAGCAGCTAAATTCCATCTGAAGAGGGACATTGTGATCTAGCCGTCATCATGACTAAACAAGCGGTACAGTTATTCATCAAATACAAAATTCTAGAGCTTACGGGAGAAATGCCCAGAACCCACACAATTCGACATCTATTTGGAATTCTGAAAGAGCTTGTGGAAAGTAAGGCTAGCATTATAGGTGACTAATATTAAAAAGAAGCGATTTATCTTCATAGGACTTCGAAGAAGCCTATATAGCATCAAGGTACCTGTTTAGAAAATACAAGAAGGAAGAGACCAGGGAACTTGTAGAGTTTAGTGAGAAGGTGATACATTTTGTATCAAATATACGAGTTTAATCTGAAGATGAGAGACTTCTCGGAGAATTGGAAATACTGGACGCATAAAGTGGTAGAAGCGTTGAAAAGCATCCTAGGATCCTGTGAGGTCTATGTATTTGGAAGTATAGCCGAGCGTGAGTGGACAAGTGGGGGTGATCTAGATGTACTAGTGATTTGTGATCAACTCCTTAGGAGTAGCAAGGATCGAGCTGAGTTAAAGGATCTCATAGAGGAAAAGCAGGATTACCCTCCACAGTCCTGTTGAAATACATCTGGTAACTAGAGAGGAAGCTAAGTGGTACTGGAGACATATTAAGGAAAGTACTAAAATTTACTAAAACATCCATACTTGTTCAATAATCTATAGCAGTATTAGATCTAATTATCTGTGAATTTTTCCTGTAAGGAACTCTTAGAGAGTCGAGAGTGAGTAAAAGTTAACAAGCTCTCTTTACTTAGGCGAAGAGAATAAAGTCACTTACGAGCTATATACACTCTATAACCTCCTCTCCCCCCAAGGATATAGGTGTCTTCAAATACTTGTTCCATTAAATTGAACATCCTCTTCCCGCCCTTATTATGTCTAGCTACTAGCTGTAGTAATCCTCCTTCTTTTAGATAGTTTACAGACTCTTCTATCAATCTCTTAATAATTCTCATGCCAGCAGCCTGAGGAGGATTACTGATTATGGTATCAAAAATTTCTCCCTTCACTGGTTCGTACAGATCTCCATGTCTAATCTCTACATTCTTGATTTTGTTCAACTTTGCATTAATTCTAGCTAACTTTATAGCTCTCTTATTTATATCGGTCATTACTACAAAACCATGAGGGGCTAGTTTAGCCGCTACTAAACCTATAACTCCATACCCACAACCTAGATCGAGAATGTGCCAGTAGTCCTTCACTATCATATTCTCTAGGAGTACTTTAGTACCTAGGTCTACTCTTCTAGCTGAGAATACTCCACTAGCACTTACTAATTTCAATGAAATTCCTCTTATATGTATACTAAATTTATAGATCCTGAGTTCTCCTTCCGGTTTTCTAGAGAAATAGTGCATCAGTTTTTTACCTGGAATAGGGTCTAATAAGCTTACCCACTAATTTCCATGAATACCTTTTTCTAATGTCTAGTATCAAAGTAATAGGGATATACGTGAGTGGTGCACTTGAGGCTATGAAGGAAATCTCTAAATATGTGGAATTAGCTGCCTCCAAAATATCCCCACATGAAGTTGAGACCTTTGTGAATACTCTTATGGATGCATATAATCTTGATTCTAAGATTCTAATAGTTGGAACAGGTAGATCTGGTCTTGTAGGAAAAGCCTTTGCTATGAGACTAATGCATCTTGGTTTTAGAGTATATGTCATCGGGGAGACTATAACCCCACCCGTTGATAGAGGAGACATTTTGATAGCCATTTCTGGTTCAGGAGTTACAGAGCTTACAGTTACTGTGGCTAGAATAGCTCAGAAATTGGGAGCTAAGATCATAGCTATAACCTCATATCCAGATTCTCCGCTGGGTAGATTAGCAAAACTGACTGTTAGAGTCCCCGGTAGAACTAAAATAGCAGAGGAGAGTAATTATATAGCAAGGCAAATCTTAGGAATACACGAGCCACTAGCTCCCCTAGGTACATTATTCGAAAATACGACAATGGCCTTTCTAGACGGAGTAATAGTAGAGCTGATGAAGAGACTTGAAGTAGATGAGGAGACTTTAAGAAGAAGGCATAGTAATGTAGAGCTCCCCTAGTGCTTATACACGTCTAGTTCTATACCACTCTAGAACCCTTCTTAACCCATCCCTCAGACTTGTCCTAGGGTGATACTTCAGTACTTCTCTAGCATGGCTTATATCAGCTACACTATGAGGTATATCTCCAGGTCTAGGTGGTAAATATACGGGTTTTAACTTTAAACCCATCATCTCTATCAGCATAGATGCCAATTCATTTATTGATATAGCTCTACCAGTACCTATATTAAAAATTCCGAAGTCTATTGTACTCTTCAGAGCTAGAAGATTCGCACTTACCACATCATTTACGTAAACGAAATCTCTAGTTTGTCTACCATCTCCATATATCACTGGAGGCTTACGTTCTAATATTCTCTCTATGAACTTAGTGATTACACCAGCATACTCTGAAGACTGATATTCACCGTACACGTTAAAGTATCTTAATATGAGCACATTCAGTCCATAGAGTTCATGGTACATTTTACAGTACCTTTCAGCTATTACTTTACTCAAACCATATGGGGAAATAGGTCTTAGTGGACTATTCTCACTTATAGGGATCTTGCTAGGTTCTCCATATACAGCAGCACTAGATGCTAGGATTATTTTATCTATATCGTAAGTTCTAGCTATCTCTAAGATATTTACTGTACCACAGACATTTACCTGGTGATATAGATACGGATTCCTGAGAGATTCCTCAACATCTATTAGTGCGGCTAGGTGTAATACCGCTTCAGTATCTTTCATAAGGGTCTTTAATTTATCTAAATCTCTAATATCTACAACATTCAGCTTAATCTCATACTTTTTCAATTCCTCTAGAGCAATAGCACTGTGAAGATTATCTATAACACTTACATCTAGCCCTTCTTTAATTAATCGCTTAACAGTATGATACCCTATGAATCCCGCACCACCAGTTACTACTATCATTCACTACACCTTAATCTCTAATAGATCAAAAAATTAATATATTAACCATAGGCGAGAAGTTATTAAAACTCACTTCATCATTAGTAATGTCTTAACTCTATTTTCAAGAGCTTTCGTCAAAGGAATTGCTACAGCAAGTCCTACAGTTACTTGACCTATATTAACCGGTACTTCAACAAGAGCTGCCCACATGCCGAATATAAGTGTTTCATACATGAAGTAGCCTAGTACCATTAGAGATCCCCCAGCCATGAGCGATACTATAGTCCATCCTACTCTCGGATCTATTGTATGACTGAGTAGAATTATCATGAGAGCAAACAGTATACCAATAGTCACCCAGAACCACATCGGGACATATAATGGGAGAACTAAACTAACATTCTCGGTCACTCCTAGAGTTAAATCTACGTGACCGCTATAGTAGTGAACTCCTATCAGGCATAGAAGAAAGCCGGATACAATTGCCATTACTGTAGCTAAGTATTTCCAGATAGTAGTACTAGCCTTAAGTACTCTTCTAGCAAGATATCCTACGACTAGCCCTTCTACTGCCTTTATCACTAGAGTTGCTGGTGCATAATGTGCATAGCCTAGTAACAGATCTGCAAGTGCTGAACCTATACCACCAGCTAAAGCACCTATATAAGGCCCGAATAATATTGCTACAGTATAGACCATGGTTTCTCCAAGATTGAAGTACCCTCTTGTTGCAGGTACGTAGACTGTAAGGGCCATCGTGGCAATACAGACTAGTGATATTGAGACCACAAGTATACCCATCTTAATAGTAATCTTTGGATTGAATTCTCTCATAGAGCCCATATAGGTCTTTTTTATAATTCCCCACATTAGATAAATGCATCTTCAATTTGGACTCAAATTGAAAAGGTTAATAACCGCGAACAATTCCATAAGTTGATGGTTAGAGACTCACTCAGAGATATAGCATATAACCCTCTACTGGATACCTCGCAGGTCATAAACTCTATAGTATTCGGTCCTAATATATCAAGAAGACTTAACAGAGTGCTGGGAATTAACATCCTACCCTTAGGTAAAGTGGTCTGTACCTTTAGGTGTATATATTGCCCCTTAGTATCAACACTCACTTGTATTTCCTCATGGAAGGACTTCATTAAATATAATTGGAGCTCAACCAATGTAATTTTAGAAAATCTAATGAAAACATTGGAGATATTGGATAAGATTCCGCTAGATTCTATAGTAGTGATAGGTAATGGTGAGCCTACACTTCATCCCAAATTTGATGAAATAATGCATGGACTTCGTAAGACAATAGATCTCCTCTCTCCTGAAATGAATTTAGCTGTATTTACGAATTCATCATTAGTAAGCAATATTAATGTCATCCGAGGACTAGCTGAAGCTGATTACGTAGTAGCTAAATTAGACGCTGTAACTGAGGAATTAAGAGCTATTATCAATAGACCTCATAAAGATATAGCATCGTTAGCTGAAATTATTCGTGGACTTTTTGTACTGAGAAGAGAGCTTGTAGATAGAAATTCGAAACTTATAATCTCAACAACATTGATCAGAACTCCAATTGGATATACAAATATGGAAAACAAGCACTTGCATAGGCTTTTAAAAACTCTAGAGGAACTTGATCCCGATCAAGTACATTTAGAGATACCTCCATCACCCTACGCTACAGCAATACCCCCCAGAAGAAGTGAGGTAGTTAGAGTAGCTACATTTCTATCAGAAGTATTAGGTGAAGATAGAGTATTCATTCTTGCTGGAACTACTGTACCTATATCAGTTAGACTAATTAAAAAAGCCATGGCGAATAGAGATGACCTCTACATGAAGGAGGAGGTAAGGATTTCGGATAAGCTAAGAATACTACTTATTGAGAGTCCGGGAGCTAAAACTAGGGTAAGTATACTAGAGACTCTGTTAGGTAAAAGGTTATCATGTAATAGTATAGCAAAGAACCTTGGACTCAGCTGGTGGGCAGTTCAAAGACATTTAAACCTACTACTAGAGAGTGGACTAATAAGGTCTATTAAATTTGGAAAACGGACATTATATACTATTACTTCAATGGGTGTAACAGTATTAGAGGCTCTTAAGCTAGCAGAATCTGAAGAGAGTATTATACTGAAACTATTATAAGTATCCAGAAGAATTTGCAAAGTTCCAAGAAGTTCTTAGAGTAATCTCCCGATCGTATGTTTCCTCTGTACAAATTATAATCAGAAATTTAATAGTTTCCCGTGATTTTAATCCGACTATAATTGATCTAATTATAGATTGACTTCTGGCTGTAAAAATGAAAATTCACATAATCCCTATAAGATCGAGAGAGCTTTCTTAATCCCGACAGAGCTTACATATAGAGATTAGAGCTTGAGAAGGCTCGTGAGTGATAGCTGGTAGAATGGTGAGTTTATAGGAAGGTTATAAGAAAGATGCCTTCCACTTAGGCTGCTGTCTTTCCTTTCTTAATTTTTATCTATTACAACGAAACTTTTCTGTCTCAAACCGAATAGCCATGACATGCTTTCAATTATGCCAAATACCGGAATTATAGCAACAATAGATGGTGAATGAGCTTTAGAAACACCGTACAGGTATATTAACCAGTATGCGATACCTCCTGGTAGTGCATAGAAAAATGGTTTGTAAAAGATCCAGAGTGGAACAAGAGCCCAGGAGCCGAAAACTCCTACAATCCAAACTGCTAGTCTAAGTAAAACAATGATTTTCATAATTGTTGGTGCATTTCTCACATCACATACTACTCCTTTGAACCATCTGCCCCTTTGCTTAAGTAAATCCAGTATACTATTTGGTGATTTAATTGATACTATAGTAGTAGACTGCCAGACTTTATAACCCTTTCTCACTACTTCACAAGCAAATCTGAAGTCTTCCGTAATGCTTGGCTTATCATATTTAATTTCTTGTAATATTGAACCTTTAACTGTTAGTAACTCTCCATGAAATCCTACTAACGGCTTCTTGAGTAATCCCATGAAAAATCTGAATACTGATACATCTTCGAAATATCTTATAAAGTCCATTATGTAGGTTACAGTAGACTTACCTCTTCTTGGAACTAATATTGGATTCATAGCAACATATCCTAGTTTTTCATAGTATGGTATCTCATAGAGAAAGGAATCATCAAGAATAAGATTATCATCGTCGATGAATGCGTACCATTTATCATCCTCTACAACTGATTCGATAAAGTAATTAATAGCTCTACCTTTTCCAATTAGATCCCTACGATATTCCTTTGGTACAATAATGAGATCATAACCCCTTAATTTTAATTCTGGTATAAGTTCAGCTCCTTCATCGACTACCACCCAGACTCTGTAGTTCGGAAAATTTGTAACTACGTGATTCAAGGTCTCAAACAGAGCATTCCTTACAGTCTCTTTTGCTATTGACACGACAACAAATACAACGTTCTTCGCCTTAATTGTAGACTTTTTCGGTCTGTATATCTGTGCAATAATACCCATTAAAACTAGTATTGTGAAAACTGACCAGACGAAGAAACTTAAAAACTCGAGTAATTCTAGCAATTCATCTTCCCCTCCCTAAACCTTTTCGATAAAGTTGGCATAGCCGTGGATTGCATTACTGTAAGATTGACTGTTTTTTCCTCATATAGGATTGCTCTTTCTTCGTATCTTTTACGGGGAATTATTCTTATCAAAAGTTTCATAAGATCAAAAAGGGTAAGTAATGTCAGCATAATTTGAGCACTCCTCTGTAAAAGAATACTTCCAAGGCTTCTCGTATAGTGTTTTAGAATTTCCTCATTATTCTCTATTATTGTACGGGGATCTCTTTCTAAGTAGCATATTCTCTCATCTTCTACATGAGGTTCACTGTAATACTTATAGTGTAGACCATCGTAGGTGCTGTGGTAATATCTGCATTCAAAAAGTTGCAGTGCTAATGGTAGCAGTAACATTGACTCTATTACTGACAATATTTCTTCATTTTTTCTCCTTCTCAACATGTTAATGCAAAAGATAACTTCCTTATAAAACTGTGTAAAGTGATTCCTACATCCTCTTTTGGTAATTTCTCCCTTAAGAAATAGTCTCAAGAAGATTGTATGAACTTGGTGAGAGAATTATAAAAGGGACCAATAAATCTCTATTATCCTACTATATTTGGTTACTATTCCCATCCTGTTTTTATTAAAACTAGTGCCGGGGGAGGGATTTGAACCCTCGACCCTCCGGTCTTCAGCCGGATGCTCTCCCAGGCTGAGCTACCCCGGCTCTATGTTAATTCAGTTAGAGACCCTCATATTGGCGCTCTATTTTTTCTATTGTCTCTCTGCTTATATATCTTACTAACTCTACTTGAATAGGCCGCACTTTACCTAAATTCATATTATAAATGGTATATCATAGACTAAAGCCTCTCTATCGAACTATTTCATTTATGCTATTAAACTTTACTATTATTCCTAAGAATCTATCAATTGTATGGAATTATATTAATCAATTACAGGTATTATCTGTAATTTCAAATATTCTAAAAACTAATGTTATTTGTATTTACTTAAAGTCTCTTATGGAAAGATGATACCTGAGATTACAGCTCTAGTACCTGCTGCTGATAGTGCTATAAGTTCCATTATCTTATATGCTTCGATTATGTCCTTTGCTCGATATCTTATTGTCAGACCATCTACTCTTACTATCCCAGGTATAAGTTCAGCAGTGTCGGCATAGGCAGAATTTAGAAGCCGTATCTCCAGGTCGATTGGGTATTCTGTTCTTAGTACCTTGGTATCCTTTAGATTTCTGCAGGCAGTCCTAACTTTACTCCTAAGCTCATTTTCTATAGCCCTTATTGATCGGGATACTGCTGAATATCTTCCGATACTCCTCTTTAATACTACATACTCAACCCATGGCAAGTACTTTTTAACATCATCCTCTATGAGCTTCTCATCTCCAGCTACTAGTATGACTGGGATTCCATAATGACCAGCTACGTAGGAGTTCAGTAGAAGCTCGCTTACTTCAATTCCATTTACTTTGATGTATCTTATGCTAGCACCACTATACGTATGGTCCATTACTGCTCTTCGGGTACCAAACTTCGCATGATATCCTAGGAATATTGCGACGTTGCACTCTTCGATTAATGAAACCATACTAGTAGTCCTAGGAAAACCCCTTACTACTTGAGCATAATCTGGAAGTTCTTCTATTAGAAGGTTTACCATAGGTCCATGGCTATCCGCTATTAGCACCTCAGTAAAACCGTTGTTATGTAGCTCTTCACATACACACTTTGTAATTCTAGTCATTATCTTCCTAGCCTCATTGTAAAGAGCCTTCTTTAGTGAGAGATGTTCAGGTGAGACTATGTAGGGCATTCCCTCCATATCGACTGATATGAAAGCCTTCATATATCCACCCGGAGAATATAGTTTTCGGACTTTAAATTCTACTGTATGGTTATCTAGTATTACAAAAAGAGTCTTGTGAGCTATCGGCAAGATACTCAAGTTTATGGCGGGCCCGGCGGGATTTGAACCCGCGACCTCCGGGTTAAAAGCCCGTTGCTCTTCCAGGCTGAGCTACGGGCCCTTGCAGTACATAAGAGAGATCTGTCTAATGGAATATAAACGTTACTTCTTGACTCTCAAAATTAAAGTTCAGTACAATACGAGGACTCTTGTAAAAGATGAAAGAGTGCCTTTTCTACACTGCTTATAGTACAATGCCACTAGTTACTTCACGCTTCGTTTTGATAAGAGAATTACTAATTCGAGATATTGAGTAGAGCTTTAGGTATACCTCATGGATGATTTAATAGAGGAAGATACTCCAAGTTCTAGCATATTAATTATACATTGGAATCTAATAGTATCTTAGTAGATGGTAATGCTTTTTAGAAACGTTTATAAAGACTAGGTTAATGTTTTAATCGAGGTCTGAAGTTGAAACTGGATGTATTCTTCTCTCAACTAGCTCATAAAATCAGGGCATCAGAGGTAAGAGAACTTCTAAAGTGGCAAGAAAAGAAGAAGATCATAAGCTTTGGTGGAGGATTTCCAGACCCAGAATTATACCCAGTGGATGAACTAGCGGATATAGCTCGTGATGTAATACTG
>QMRW01000027.1 GCA_003650785.1 Thermoprotei archaeon
CAAAAGTTAGTTATCTCAGGAGGCTGTTTGCAAGCTATTGGTCTCTATCCTACTAACTTATCGACTATACCCCCATACTTATCGTATACACTTTTGAGTAGAGGTTCTAATTTCAGAACACTAGCAATTTCTATTATGTCACTTTTAGTTAATATCCTAAGCTTGAGGTATAGTAGGTAATTAGCTAAGAGTATGAATATACCAATCCACCAATCTAATCTCAATAACCATAATAGAGTACCAGTAGTTATTGGTAGGATTAGGATCTTCCCCAGAAGCCTCCATTCTAGTTTGAATCCTATCCTTCTAGCTACTACTAGAGCTATGATCAAGCCTATGAAACTCCCTGTAACCGAGCTTAGGGCTGTCCCCCATCCCCCATACTTCATTACTAGTGGGTAGTAGAGTACAACTCTAGGAATATTGGCAGCCAGACCTATCAGAAGCACTAAGATATAGTAGCCATAGGCGTAAACCAGGTTTCCCACAGCACCCACTACGATATCAGGAACTATTGCTAGTAGGAGTGTAAAGAGTATGGGAGAAGCGACTACATATTCACTACCTAGTAATGAGAGTATGAACTGGGGATATACTATTACAAATACCGAAGGAGGTAATATTAGAGCTAGACATAATTTAAGTACTCTAAAACACGCACGCTTTCTTCCATTTTGGAGACTCGAAAGAAATGGAAGGAGAAGGGCAATAGTACTCATCGAAACCATGGTAATAGCTCCTGCTATTGCAGATGCAATATAGTATAGACCAGTCTCTGTAGCACCGATATAGGCAAAAACCATTAGGACACCGAGTCTATATCCTATCAGAGTTATGGTAGTAGGTAGCCATCTGGCAACACCAGCCTTTAGAATATCTTGAATAGCAGACAGTGATATCGTGGGTTTTGGTATCACATTCTTAAGGGAGAATAACATACCTACTATCAAATTCACAAGAGCAGGACATAGGTAGCCTATCGCAGCTCCAATCCATCCCCATCCCATGAAGACTAGTGTCAGTCCTGTAGCAATCCTCAGAGTACCACCTATAAGAGACATTATGAACATTAGATCTGTTCTTAGAAGGGACTGAAGGAGGGATATGGGGATTAGATTAATAGCCGCTAAAGTTAGAACTGCACTAAATATTAGCATAGAGGGAGATAGATTGATGATACTACAGCCATACAGGCCTAGTACTAAGAGTACAGAACTAGCTATACCGAAGACTATAGTGGTCAGTATGAGCGAGCTCCAGAAGTATGTACTCAATTCATCTCTCCTATTCTTACCTATAGCTTTACCCAGAAACCTCTGAACACCCATGTTTGTCCCTAAACTTAGAATACCTGTCACTAGTATTGAAAGTCCAGCAATAGCACTTACTATACCTATAGTTTCAGGGCCTGTTATAGAGGATATGATTAACCAGTAGAAATAGCCAGTGAGATTGTTTATCATACTAGAGGCATACAGCCATACACCTCCACGAAGCACTTTGCTAATGCTCAGCTATACCACCTATCTCTTTTCCATTTATACTCATGGAAAATAAACTTAATCACTACATAGTCGAGTTTAAAAGTCAAAATTCACTATTGGGAATCAATTTAATTGAAGTGTACACTGAATATATTCTACACGAGGTAGAGCTATTTAATGGACGATTGTAGAATAAGAGTCCTATGAGATAGAGGACAAGTTACTATTGTCATGTAAATTTTCATTCAATATCTGTAGAGAAGACTTTGAGGTAATTGTGAAGTACTGAGTATATACCACTACTCCAGCTTTTCCTTCTCTATTACTGCTCTTAGGCTGTACATATATGCTGAAAGCTACTATGTATGGCATTTTCTATTCATTCTCATGCGAACTTAGTTAGCAACTCCACTACAACTACAGACTAAAAGATTAGTCCCCGTAGACACTTCAATGAGTTTTCCTCCTCTCTCAATATGTGAATCTTTCCAAGGCTAAGATTTCAAGAGGAGAAAATTCACCTCTATTCGTAGAGGAGATAAGAATATAGAGGGTGCTATTGAGCTAATACGTGCTCTCACTAAGGTTATAAGTAAGGAAAACTCTAAATATAGAACACGGATAGGTGCTAGCCTATGATGAAACTGAGGTTATTCCTCAAGAAGAGGAATAGGCCTAAGTTCTTACCCACACCAGCTCTTCTCATGGATAGAATTATGGATCTGGCTAATTTAAGAAAGAATGAGATATTCTGCGATCTAGGTTCTGGAGATGGTAGAATGCTCGTAGCTGCAGCAAGTAGAGGAGCATATGCAGTAGGGATAGAGATAGATAAGGGACTTATCAAAAAAGCGAAGGAGGCCGTATGGAATCACCGTGAGAATATAGATCTGATACTAGGAGACATACTCTATAATCCACTGATCCATGTCGATGTCGTATACACATTCTTAGATGAAAATACTATGAGAAGTCTAAGGAGATACTTTAGGGGGATTCTGAAAAAGGGAGCAAGGATAATATCACTGACCTATAAAATACCTGGACTTAAACCGACTACTATTCTCTCCGCTTACGATGAGAGACAACTGAGTCTTCTTCGTCCACTCTTGGGAGACATAGTAGAACAGCTTAAGGTGTACAGGATCTACATCTACGGAAAACGATAACCTGTAAACCTAAATACTAACGTGAATCAGGTTAGGGGTCCCTTTGTATATGTGTACAAGTGTACCTGTAGCTTTAGCTCTCCAGTAGCTCTTCCAACATCCACAGTTAATGAGCCTCCTCTTGGCATCTATTCCAACCATGTGAGTATGTCCCATTATGAGCCATGAATTCTCCTCTAGCTTTAGAAATTTCTTCCCTAAACTCTCTAAGAACAATTTCCTCCTGAAGAGAGTGGTAGCTAGTAGATTTATCAAACCAGCATAAGCACCATTTCTACATAGGAAATCACCATGGAGTACATAGAAATCTGTATTATTGGATCTGAAGTGAACTAGACCTCCCTTTAACACTGTTATCCTCGTAGTAACATCCCCAGGCATCTCCATGCATATTACATCAGTATGGAGTATGGGATCGTGAGAGGTAAGACTCGTTATGTAGATGATTTCTCTTATCCACGATATACTCTTTAGAGTCCTGAGTAATATACCTCTCAGAGAGTTTCTATCCATTCTCCTATGTTCGCGCTCGAAGAGATCTCCAGCTATTATCATTATAGAGGGCTTTATTTTAGATAGTAACCTAATGAGGTTAGGACGTTCATCAATAGAATCTAGTATATGAATATCGGAGAGTACTACTACACTCTCTATATCACCGAGATGGAAGAGATGCGGTGCTTTACGTCTCAGTATATTAAAAAACTGCCAGATATTCCATATAGTGACTATTAGTAGTGTCACCAATATCAGTATTTCTAAGCTCATCATGACAATATTAGAAGGTGAAGTTTAATAATATTGTATTCACTAACCTGGGAGTTCAGATTCGGTTTACAAAATACCGGTAGTACAGATAGTATAAATAATCACATGTATTAAAAATGCTTGATGAGAACGAGATTTCAGATGAGTAGAAAAGTTAGTGAGATGGAGTATGCTATCAGGGAATTTATGACACTAGCAAGGATGTTTGAGTATAGAGGGGAGAAGGTAATATACTTGAACGTTGGAGACCCTCTAAAGTATGACTTCGATACACCAGAGTACATTAAGAGAGCTCTCTGTAGAGCTGTAAGAGAGGGATATAACTACTACTCTCCATCAGAAGGTATTAGAGAACTTAGAGAAGCTATAGCTGAAAAGGAGAAGAAGATCAATAATGTGGATATTGTGAGTGACGACGTGATAGTTACACAGGGTGTATCCGAGGGTATACGCTTCATCTCGGCTACACTACTCAATCCAGGAGATGAAGTACTAGTGCCGGATCCATGCTATCCTCAGTACCTACTATATCCTAGGCTCTATGATGCTAGAACAATAGCTTATAACTGTCTAGAGGATGAGGGATGGATACCCGATGTTGATGATATACGTAGGAAGATCTCGGATAGTACAAAGTTCATCGTAGTGATAAATCCTAATAATCCTACTGGAGCTCTATACGATGAGAAATACCTAAGAGAGATCTTAGATATAGCTGCTGAAATGAATATACCAGTAGTATCTGATGAGATCTATGATGGTATAGTACTCGAAGGAGAGTTTAAGAGTATGGCTGCTCTAGCTAAGGATACAGTAGTGATAGGATTAAACGGATTTTCAAAGACTTACCTTATGACCGGGTGGAGAATAGGTTACCTATATGTAAAGGATGACTCAGGGGAGTTTAAGGATAAATTCCTAGATCTAGTAATTAAGCTAGCTAGATGTAGACTTTCAGCGAGTACACCAGTACAAATAGCCGCTATAGAAGCCCTTAAAGGAGGTAGAGACCACCTAAAGAGTGTGATAGAGAAGCTTAGAAGGAGAAGGGATTTAGCTCTAAAGAGACTTGAGGAGATGGGATCATTTACCGTATCTAAACCTAGAGGAGCGTTCTATATATTCCCCCGTATCATAGGTGGACTAGAGTTCAGTGATGATAGAGAGTTTACTGAGAAGTTACTAAAAGAGGAGAAGGTACTGGTAGTGCATGGATCTGGATTCGGTATGATAGGAAAGAGACACATTAGAATAGTAACACTCCCTCCTGAGAGAGAGCTTAATGAAGCATTTGATAGAATCAGTAGATTTATTAAGAGACATACACTAACGGCTTAGATCAGCACTATTAGATCCTCTATCCTCTCAATATCGAAGTCAGGAGAAATCTTTGCATAACCAGCAACTCTATTGAAGTAAGGAAATCCCTTTCTGGAGAACACCGTGATAACTCCTCCTTCATGATTAATCTTAAATCCCTCACAGGGTTCATGCCCTCTAATGACTAATTTCAGTCCATTAGCCTCGAAGAACCTTCTTGTAATATTGATACCAAAGAGATATCCAGCTCCACGCGGAGAGGGAATATACTCATCGATCTCATCCGAAGGATCATTCCATAGTAGTTCCTCTAGAATTGAGAAATCCGGCGTCTCCAGATCCTCGAGTTTAGGGATTCTCACTGGAATTCCTCCATGTACTAGGAATAATCCAGAGTCTGTGATAACAGTTAAGGGAAGTCTCTGAAACATCTCCATCAATCTCTTATATACGAGGTAGCCTCTATATCCATACTTACTAAGTGCTTGATGTGGAAGATCGTGCGGGTGTGGTATGAGGTTGTAAGGAGGTTCGTGATTACCCCTTAAGAGTAGTATATTATGAGGATACTCTATCTTTAACTTCATGAGTAGATATAGGCACTCTAAGGATCTATCTCCCCTATCGACATAGTCACCAAGGAACACCATCATACCTTTATCTACAACTTTACCCAGCTCTCTGTTGAGTATTTCCATTAGTGTGGTGAAATCGCCATGTATATCACCTACAACTACTATGTAACCCGCATGCTCTATATGAACAAGGTTTTTCTTCTCAAGAGCTTTCTCGAAATACCTCAGAAGTTCCATCATATCATCTGCTCTATGCTCCAGCGCCTCTCTTTCAATATCACGAAGCCGCATTTGGTTCTCCTTTTTTGAGTTCGGGGCTGAGATTTAAACCTTGCATAATTTAGAAGACACCCAACAAGAGCTTGCCTTATAGATCAGGATTAGTATTAGTTGACATCAGATAAGAGTTAGCAGTTCTCTTAATCCTCTAATTCATTCCCCCAACAATATATTGACACTAACTCTCTTTGTGAAACAGTAGGACATATCCTAGAGCTAGTAATAATGTTAATACTATGGGTATTTCGAGTTTACCTATAAGAGCTCCAATTACAATCCAATTCTCTCTGAGCTTTACTCCAAGATATATTAACAAGCAGTTCCACAAGGTTGAGCCTAGTACTGTAAAGATTACGAACGAATAAATAGGCATTCTACCAATACCTGCAGGTATAGATACTGCAGTTCTCAATCCCGGTATGAACCTACTCACTAATATGATGACTTTTCCATATCTTTTAAACCAGTTTTCGATAGTATCGAGAGTCTTCCTACTCAACATGAGATAGCATCCATATCTCTCTATAAACTCTCGCCCAAATTTTAAGCCAATTACGTATGCAATAAGGGATCCAAGAAGGCTTCCTAGGCTTCCAGATAATACCGTTGTCCACACATCAAGCCTACCGGACCATATAAGAAAGCCTGAAAAGGCTAGGATTATCTCACTAGGAATAGGGATACACGCACCATCTAGGATCATGAGGAGAGTTATAGCTAGATATCCTCCGAACGCTATGGACTCTACTACTAGATCAATTAGCCATAGCATTAGACCTGATGAATGTGACTCTTCAAGTAAGAGGAGTAAGGCTGTTATTGTAGAGATAAGTACTATACTCATTAGTAGATATATCCTCTTTCTCACAACTATTCGATGCCTGTAGAGTCCTCCACTTCTATGTTGAGCCAGATTCTTCATCTATCGATATGCATGGAATAGGAATTTAAGCTTTCTTAGGTCTCACTCTCTTCTTCATTAATATGAGTAGGGAAAACAATTTCTACTTCTATCTCCATCCATCATGTTGTCACTCAGATGGCTATTCCCTAACCAGATGCTATACTCTTTTATAGGGGTTATTAGAGCTTCTAAAGAGAATACATCCGGAAAACTAACCTGTAGAGAAGCAATACATGAGTTCCTGAGTTACATAGTGTAATAGGCTTTTGAATACATTAGCTTCCCCCTCTACTGTGTAGAGATAATTAAGACCACTGGGTCTAGGATTGACTTCGAGTAGAATTGGAACAATCTCTCCACTTTGATATTCCAGCACTATATCAATTCCCATGAACTTGAGCATACTTCTCTCACTTAGACCATAGTTAATAGCTCTTCCAACCTTACTGCATACATCCGATAGTATGCTGGCTATATCGGACCTCTTATGTGATAACTTTACTCTTCTCAAAGTTTGATCGTAGTATAGGTTATCTAGAGCTACATGAAGTGGTATTGGCCTGCCCCCATGGATCATAGAGGTTATAGGGTGTTTGGATACTAGTGCAAATCCGGATTCCATGCAGAAATTCCTACCATTCCACGAACTTATCAATCTCAAGCTTAGATACTCATCCTTATACTTCACATTTCCTCTAAATTTCTCAACTATCACGTCATCATACTCCGTGAGTAGTTGTATGTACTGTACTATAGGACTTCCCTCTCGTATAGAGCTCGGACTAGTTTTGAACACTCTAACTCCTATACCCTCTGTACTGTGATCGGGTTTGACAACTATTGTCTCGCTCATGTTCACAAGAGGCTTCAAGCATTCAACTATACCTCTCATATCGGTTCCCTTAAGTATCGCTACATACTCTGGCATAGTGATGTCCTTACAATACCTCTCTATGAGTCTATGAGTCGATAGCTTACTTTCTACTCTACTAGTAGCCTCGTAGGGGTTTAATCGAAGTACTCTTAGGCCTCTGAGGTATTTTGAAAGCTCTCGATGAGTACTGCGTTCACACATAGGATTCAGGCCGAGAACTAGGCATGAATCTACTTCAATAGGAGCTCTGAGAGTAATCTCCCTTATTTCACCATGAGTATTCATAGTAATGAGCCTATTAGTAGCCAGTCTATCTCCGATAGTGAAGAGCCAGCCCAATTTAACAGCTATGAAATTTATCTTTGTAGGGTTGGAGGCAATATTATATTCATAGACATCGTGATACATGTCCCATAGGCTATTGAGAAAGGATTCGTTTAGATCAGAGAATAGGATAGCGAGATTTATAGTACCATCCAGCTCTTTCTGTAGCTCCTCAGAGGATATAGATGAACAACAGGGTCCTAGGTATGTAGTTGGTAGTACTACCCTACTATACTTACTTAGTACCATTAGAGCTATTAATCTCGGGAACTTTGATGAGAAGAGTATTGGTACTAGTAAATCGCAGTCCCTATAGTAGTGAACTGTTCTGAGATAGAATGCTAGTCTCTTTTTACGGGCTAAGTTTTCCAATGTCCGTACACTTAAGTAATCCTTAATCTCTCTTAGGATATATTCAGAGAAAGTGTAGAGAAAGTATCTCTCACGTACTTGAATCTCCTCTCCAGTGATATCACTAAATCTCGACTTAAGCTCGTGTATTAGTTCACTAAAGCCTCCGAGGATCGCAGTATCTATACTATCGATATGGAGTTTTAGAATTTCTAGTACTTCATCTAATACACTGTCTATTGAGATATTTTGGATTATCATCATTGAGAAGCATGTAGGTGCATATCTCACAGCATCGGATATACTGATAGATTTCAGTATGTTAAGGAGATCTCTGCAAGTTCCACGTCCTAGAAGGAGTAATCTCACTATATCCAAATCTCTTAAGCCTATATAATACCTATATACTAAGTCTATAATTGAAGCGAAATTGTATCCATGTAGTATGCTCTTTACTATTTCTCGAATTTCTCTATTAAGATGTTTTACTCTCGATTCCAGCATTAATTTTATGGGTACATCATCTGCAGAAAATACTACTCTTTCATATACTCTCCATCCAGCCTCTACATGATTGAGATAGTCTAGTATAGGATTATCCAGTTTCCTTCTCCAGCTAAAGTACAGGTCTACTATCTTATCTACTGTGTTCTCCATTCTACAGATGCGAGATATACTACTCAGGGGCATTGTTTCCATAGTTCTCACTGAGATTCGGATATTCGGGCTCTCTATAGTGCTCTCCTTCATTTCATATTTGAAGTGTGTGATTAATTTATCTCTTTTAACCTTTAGAAAATCTTGAATATTCTTCATTTATTAAGTTAAATCTTAACTGTAACCCCGACATCTTAGATATTGTGACTAAACATACATTCTAAGTACTCTGATCGTAGTTCGAGTAAACTGAGTGTATTTCCTATCTTGTTAGGTAATGGGATAAGATCTATTTTCTTCCGAGAGCCCTAAGATATCTCTCACCTACTATGGCCAGGTTTATGAGTATTGGATCTACGGATTCCCCAGCTCTACCTCTTTTTTCTAACTCTCTTTCATATTGATAGAAGAGACCCATACCTATATTCTCCTCTATAGGGACGACTTGCCACTTAACTATACTACCTTTTTCATCATAAACTGGTTTTAGCATTAAATCTGATAGATTGATCATTGGAATATAGTACGGATAGCCAGCTAGACTACTCCTTATGGGTATCCCCTCCTTCTTAGCGAAGATAGGAGCATATAGTTCCATCATCTTCATGGTAGCCTTCGAGATTCTCTCCATTTCATCGAATATGTACTGGAACTCTGGCTTCAACATCTCTCTTTCGAAGAGGAATAGTTGACCTCCTTGACCATAGTTTGCTATAGCCTTTACATGTATTAACATGATCCATCCTGTTATCTGAGGTTCTCCATAGGGTAGTTGGGTAACGTAGTTTCTGAAATTCCAGTAGAGTGGAGTACTATCCTTCACTACTATTCCCAGTGAGTTAAATCTCTGTTTGATCATCTCAAGTGCCTTTTCTGTAAGAAGATCCCTAGGTTTGGATTCTATAAACTCCTGAACTACAACATCATCTCTCGGTAATATCTCATTTAAGATAAAGTCTACAGCATAATCGAAACCATAGAATGCTATATTTCCAAACTCATCCAATACATTCTCCCTATTTAGACTACCATTGGGCTTACGTAGTAGTGCTGTAATTGTACCCCTACCACCGGATTCTGTACTGGTCTTTATGATGACTTTAGGATGTCTTTTAGAAAAGTCTACCAGTACTTTCTCTACGAATTCTCTCCTCTTCTCTAAGGGTATCTCTCTAATATCAACTCTAAGTATATTGACTTGGTCTATAAACGGAATCCTATCCTTAGGAGGTACGAGTTTATTATAGTACTCTATCATATGCGGAAGTTCTGTCTTCTTGTAAGTCAATCTATCAATAATCCTAGATTGATTTAGTGGAACTCCTAATTTTTCAAGTGTTTGGTCTAGGAACCATGGATGTGTAAAGTGTGGGAATACTACACTTGCTAGTATAGGTGTTTTAAACCTAATGAATACGAGTCTACCTTCCTCTCCTATCTTCTCATACTCCTTACGTAGCCGTGGATCCACTATAGCCTTAAGTATCTTATTCTTTCCTCCAGCCTTTCTATATTCCTCCTCTGTTAAGTACATCAATCCATAATCTACATATGCAACTCTTTTACCACTAACTGGATCCTTACCTATCCTCATATAGTTCGTCATTATGATGTTCTTATCGGGACCCTTTCCTCTATGATGATATGGAGCACGTTTAAGGAAGGTCATTGCTGTAGTGTTCCCCAAGTTGTACAGTATTACTACATTTACTCTTCTCTCATGCTCTATAGCACTTGGATCTACCTCGTCTAGTACTTCCGGTATAAAGAAGCCATCGTGATATAGTGTAGCTAGATCTCGTAATCTAGCATAACCCAGTACGAGTTTAGATGCTTCTAGGTATCCATCTCTAGCAGCTAAAGGATCTCTATCTATTCCTATGGTAAGTAGCTTTTCAACATCCTCGGGATCTAAGAGCTTTAGCTCTGTCCTCTTAGTCAATACTTCTCTGATAAAGCTATAGAGCCATTTATGTCTCCTAGCCATAAGCTCGAAAAGCTCTCTCCTGGTAAATACATCACGATACTCTCTATCCTTTGAAAAGCTGGCTCTAGTGTATAGGTAGGGCATGTAATCAAATATATGGCAGTTTAATGTTCTATCGAAGAATCTAGCGACAGCGGCCCACACCTCCCTCCAGGTTCCAGCTGTAGAGGTCAGTTCTAGGGCAAGTGCTATATCCACTAATTCAGCGGCCATAGCTATGAGCTCCAGTCTATCCTTATCACCACTTACTTCACGAGCTAGATCTGATAGAATATCCATAATCCTACTATGTGATACTAGAGTAATACCTCCCAGCTTTAGAATATTCTCCTCTAGGAAGTTTGCTACATTGTTGGCAGCTGTCTCATCTTTGATTTCCCGTGTGAGCTCTACTATGGTGTAGCATGTGTGAACGAGGTACTTAGCTATAGTCTCATCGTCCACACGGGGTCTTGGACTACCCAATATGTTCATAGCCTCATTGTACATCTCAGTAAATTTCTTCATCTCGACCTTCCGGGAATACTTACTCATGATCAGCGCTCTTCTCTGTCTACTCCTTATAAGTCTCCTCTGAACCGCCTCCCACTCTTCTCTCAACTCTCCCTTCAGAGCACCTCCTAGTATTATCTCAGCTTCACGTCTAGCTCTTCTTCTCAGTAGGAATAGTTCTACTATCCGATCTACATCTTCTCCATGAGGATTTCCTCTAGACTTCGAATTAGTGTTCTGTACACTTTCAGGTATACTTGCTATGGCATCATCAAACTCCTCTCTAATTCTATTCACATAATCCACAAACTCACTATACTCTTCAAATTCACGTACTTTAGACTCTAGTACAAACCTTCCTCCGAGGATTAGGAATGTCCCAAAGTCCAAGTCTTTTAGACTTAGACCACCACATACTCTATCGAGTACTCTCTCCATGATCTCATACCTTTTGCTTATATCCTCCAGTAGACTCATATCGATACCCAGTTCCTGCCTCTCTCTAAGTCTTCTAACCTCATCTAGAGTTTCCTCATCGATATTCTTAGTTATAGCATCTAGAATTTCCTGAGCTCTGTGATAGTTCCTCTCTAGAAGACTTTGGAGTAGTTTCTCCGCTCTATCTCTCTCCTCCTCCATCTCCTGTTTCCACATTTCGATGATCTCATCAGAGATACCTATGGCTACGTAAGTTCCTCCGAGTGCTAGCCACTCCTTCACTAGATCCTTATCTAGTACCAATCCTCTAGCACCAGCTGTACCGTCTACTAGTGCTAGTGCACTATTGGGATTTCCTCTTCTCATTAGGAAGTTCAATCTAGGTAAATCGTATACTAGTTCCAGTAGTTCTGGATGTGGTATACCTAGGCTTAGTACATCTAATCCTTCCACTCCTTTTTCAGGATCCCTCTCTATACCTCTCAAGTAAACTATAAGCCAGTGAACTCTTCCTCTGATCTTATTCCACAGTACTCTTGATATTCCATCTATACCTCTAAGTTCTGGCCACTTCTCGAAGTTCAGTCCGTAGGTATTCACTCTATCCTCTAGTCTATCTATCTCTACACCATAGTCCTTTAGTACATCTTCTATTATTCTGACCAGGATCCTAGGCCTATCTATAGCTCTAATTGCTCTGCCTTCTTGATCATAGTCTACTATCCAGTCTTCAATACGACTTCCGTAGAGTTCGATATTACTTCTTATATCATCCTCACTCATTCCCTCTTCGAGGAGAATTTCTATGAGGGCTTCAGCTCTTTTCCTCAATGTTATCTCACTATCGAAGAGCCATTGCTTAGCGTCTATTAGAGGGTCTATGACTCTTATTTCAAAGGGCACATCATGATGATCGAGGCCTAAAGAGACTAGTCTTTTCACAACATTCCATCTCAATCTCCTTAGTCTATCATCTGACTTTGTAAGAGCTAGGAATAGTTCGAATTCTGTGCTCATTCTACTATCCTGAACTCCCGGTTTGTATGATGCCTGTAGTCCTACTCTGGCCTCGGAGTCTTTATGGACCTTTGGATTTCTTTTCCTAGCGAGTTCGAGTGCATGATATATATGTGCTGCTGTAAAGTAGGGCATAAAGGTATTGACTATTCTAGATGGAATATATCTCTGTTCGTATAGCTCTCTAGCTACTTCTCTTAGATAACTACTCCATTGATCATACCCTCCTCTAAGTAAATTCACTATATCTACTACATGCTCTAGATCTACTGGATACATACTTAGGCTAGGTACTCGACTTAAGTATTCTCTTAACCTCTCTACCACAGCCTCCCTCCACTCTAGGGCATCCTCATATAGGGGTCTCATCTCGAGTAGTTCATTGACTAGTTTTAATATACTGTCATGAAGGTGCTCTGGAATACCTAGCTTTGATAGTATGTCCCTCTCCTTCAGACTGAGTACATAATTAACGAAGAGGCCATCTTTGGGTATACAGAATCCTCCATATCCTCTACCCGGCCATAGTATAAGATGTGTTGGTCTCATGTTTATGTAGGAGATCATAGAGTAGGCATTTGCACCCATAGCTTCAGCTGTTAATGCTAATATATTAGCGAACGCATAGTTATCGTCTCTAGAGGCATTTTCTAGTGTCTTCTGTCCCTCCGCGCAGGCTGTATTCGGTAGTATGTATGCCCCCTCAGGGGAGATATTGACGAGATCGTAGAGTTCTTTAGTAGTCCTACCTGCTTCCCTATCAAGGGGACCTATAGGTTGTCCTTGTTCTACTACAGAAGCTATCTCTCCTGGACCTAAATCGACTCTACTTGGAGTATATGCTAGATTATACCTCTTCCTCGGACCGGTAGCCTCGTACTTGAATTTCTTGAGTTCACTACTTAGTCCATGTCTAGCAATCACTTCTTTACGAGCTGTAGATACTGCTAGATCTAAGTGGTCTCTGATATATCTTCTAGCTAACTCTATTAGTCTTATACCGCGCCTTCCTCTAGAAGGCTTAAGGGATTCTGGGTCTACTACAAACTCCTTAAGTACTCTCTCTCTAGCCTCTACTA
>QMRW01000028.1 GCA_003650785.1 Thermoprotei archaeon
CTCTCAAGAGCAGATAGACACATATTAATTAGGAAATCTGATCTAAAACCATTCATTCTAGATTTTGAAACGGCAAGCTTAACTTCTAGAGGGAGTAATCTTACCCAAGTTATATCATTTTTATTCATAAAACCATGTACAATTAGTACTAAAATAAGTCAAATACTGGGTACAGTAGATAAAACCGCGCTTATAAAACTACTAAAAGACTACAAAAAGTATAGAACTCGTAAAATATTCGAAGAGATACTTAAACTGCTCCACCTAAGTTAAGGGGTAGTATTGTAACAGCATCATCTTTAAGCAACTAAGGTAATTAATAATGGGGATGGATGTGGGTAAAGTAAGTAAAGGCATAAAGTGCTCAGTAGTTGGATGCGAAAAACAGGCGTATAAATCTGTCAACATGGCTAATATTAGGCAATCTGAGTTCAATTTACCTTTAAATGTCTCGAGGACAAGGGCTTACCTATGTAAAGAGCACTATAGACAGTTTAAAAGACATACAAAGAAATTGAAGAAGTTCGATAAGTGGCGTCGTATGAGTTTATGGTGATCGTATGGATAATGAACTTCTGCTATTATCAGTAGAGTACTCTAGTGAGTATGGTAAAGCCGTAGCGAAGCTATACGATCCTAAAAATGGTAGTATAGTGCTTTGGTATGATAATAAAGGACATAGACCTTACCTATTGACAGATATAACACCTGAGGTTATAGTGAGTGATTATGCACAGGTAATTCAGCATAGGGGTTTTGATCATCTAGAATTAGTTGAGAAATACGATCCACTGAGAGATCGGAATATCCTCATGACCAAAGTCATTGCTACAGACCCGCTATCTATAGGCAGAGGGAGAAATGCTATAAGAGATATTCTACCTAGGACCTGGGAATCCAGAATAAAGTACCATCTATGCTACATCTATGATACCGGTCTCATCCCTGGAATGTGGTACAAATTGGTTAATGGAAATCTGAGATTAGCGGATGTAGAGATACCATCTAACATAGCAAAACTAGTAGAAAAATTGTACCGAGATCCTAAGACTAGGGAGAGAGCGGTACACTGGGCTAAACTCCTACACGCACCTATCCCTGACATCAGGAGAATAGCTATAGATATTGAAGTATACACTCCAATCAGAGATAGAATACCTAATCCTCGAGAGGCTAAGTATCAAGTCATAGCAATAGCTCTTGCCTCAAGTGATGGTGTTAGAAAAGTAATGTTATTAAGACGCCCAGAAGCCGGTGAAGAAGTATCCAGACTTTCGGAGGGTATTGATCTAGAGTACTACGATGATGAGAGGACTATGTTGAAAAAGGTATTCGAAATCATAAATGAGTACCCGCTTATACTGACATTTAATGGTGATAATTTTGACATGAACTATTTATGGCATAGGGCTAGACTACTAGGACTATCCGATAAAGAGATACCCATATCCATAGTATACACAGGACAAATTGGTCAAGTAAGGGCACGTATAGATCCTGGAGTCCATGTAGATCTGTATCACTTCTTTAATAACCATGCAATGCAGGTCTATGCATTCAAGAGTAGATATAGGGAAACCAAAACTCTGGATACTATAGCTCAAGCACTTCTTGGAATAGGTAAGATAAAGCTCACTAAAAATGTAACAGAGCTTAGTTATGCCGAACTGGCTCGATACTGCTACAGAGATGCCGAGCTTACACTGAAGCTCACTTTGTTCGATAATAGTATAGTATTGAGACTTATGATACTCTTAATGAGAATATCAAAACTGCCTCTAGACGATCTTGTGCGTACTGGAATTTCTCAGTGGATAAAGAACATGTTGTACTTCGAACATAGAAAGATGAACTGGCTTATACCCGAACCAATTGATATAAAACGTTTGAAGGGGTCTACAAAGACTAAAGCTATAATTAAAGGTAAAAAGTACTTAGGAGCTATAGTAATAGATCCTCTACCTGGTGTCTTCTTCAATGTGATGGTAGTAGACTTTGCCTCACTATATCCATCAGTTATTAAGAAATGGAACATATCATATGAGACTTTAAATTGCCCTCACAACGAGTGTAGGAGTAATAAGATCCCCGGAACCCCTCACTGGATATGTACTAGACATAGAGGTATTACTTCGGAGCTAATAAGCTTCCTAAGAGATTTTAGAATAGAAATATATAAGCCCCTATCCAAAAGTCCAGAACTAGATAAAGTGGATAGAGAATCCTATGAGGTAATTCAGCAAGCTCTAAAGGTTTTCATAAATGCCTCCTATGGAGTATTTGGTCATGAAAAATTCCCTCTATATTGTCCTCCAGCTGCCGAATGTACTACAGCGCTAGGTAGGTATGCTATCACTAAGACCTTAAGGAAAGCACATGAGTTAGGTATAGATGTCCTCTATGGAGATACAGATAGTCTATTTCTGTGGAGTCCCTCTCCCGATAGATTAGATGAACTTCTCAAATGGTCTAGAGAGATCCTTGGTATAGACTTAGATGTGGATAAAGTGTATAAATTTGTAGCCTTTAGTGGAAGAAAGAAGAATTACCTAGGAGTTACTGTAGAGGGTATTCTCGACATTAAGGGCCTTGTAGGTAAGAAGAGACATGTACCTGAGTTCATAAAGGACCTATTTCTACAAGTATCTAATTATATGTCTAAGGTAAGTAGTCTAGGCGATTTAATGGAAGTAAAGAGAATAATTCATGAAATAGCTAAGGATAGTTATATGAAGCTGAAAAAGAGGAAATACACACTGAGCGAGCTTGCTTTTAGAGTAGCATTGACTAAGGATCCTGAAGATTATATTAAGAGTACACCTCAGCATGTTAAGGCAGCTAAGCTTTTAGAGAGGTATGGTATTAAACTCAGAGCAGGCGATATAGTCAGCTTTGTAAAGGTAAGAGGAGGGATAGGTGTCAAACCAGTTCAACTTGCTAGGATAGATGAGATTGATGAGGAAAAGTACCTTCCTCATATAGAGACTACATTTAGACAGATCCTAGAAGCTATGGGTGTAGATTTCAATGAAATACTGGGTAAGAGATTTCTAGAGTCTCAGCTATTTTAGTCCTTTCTGAGCCTCTCTTTAAGAACTTCTGAAAGCGGCTTACTTCTACCCTTTTCCTTGATTACTATCCTAGTAGGCATTCTGACTGGATATCCCAATCTAGCGAAAAGTTCAAAGAGAGAGTAGCCGTCTATCTTACTCTTGATCTTACCTAGTTTTATCAACCTATAGAGTTCTCTTACCACG
Source organism: Thermoprotei archaeon (assembly GCA_003650785.1). Lineage (GTDB taxonomy): Archaea > Thermoproteota > Thermoprotei > Thermofilales > B20-G17 > B20-G17. The sequence goes on from QMRW01000028.1 coordinate 3,258, forward strand.
TACTCAGCTACTTTGGGGTATTGCATCTCCGCCATTTCGAGAACTTCCTTCGCTTTAGTATCCATATATTTAAGTACTAGGTCTCTAGGTCTCTCTTTAGCCTCTGTAGTCTTAATTTTTCTCTTAAGTAGTTCTCTTTGTAATTTTAGTAGTCTCTTCATTTTGAGTAGCTCTATGTCGTCTTCCATAATAGCTCCGTACTCTCTACAACCTTGAGTTTTTAAAGTTTCCGCTAATAGCACATAGAGGCAAATTTCGATAAACTAACTACTTCAAGACTTCAATCCAGACACTCATCTAACACAACTCATCAAATTACAAAGAAGACCTTCCTACAATGATCCTGTAAGACGCTTCCTAGATACGGAAAGTATATTTTGTAGATTACGTTTACTCGAAGGGGGGCCGTCGTCTAGCTTGGTAGGATGCCAGCCTGGGAACGCACCCCTCTCGGAGCGTCAGGATGCGCTGGTAGGAGTGCTCCCAAATCGGGAGTATCCCAGTAAGATCCCGGGTTCAAATCCCGGCGGCCCCACCATTCTAGTACCATCTTGACTATTTACATGTTCGATTTCGGCCCCCTCACTTTAGCGAAAAGATGAGCGTTGTCTATGAACTTAAGTGTGTAAGTATACTTGAGTACATCATGGAGAGGATGATAAGAGTAAAGATTCATGAGAGGACTAAGAAGCTCCTAGATGAGATCAAAATCCACTGTAGAGCTTCTAAGGTGAGATCAATGCAAGCAGAAGCCTAGAAGAGATGGAACACCCGAGAGATAGACACCTTAGAGCAAGAATCTCCTTACTCGAGCAGAGGGAATATCAACTAATAGTATATCGGATAATGTATTCTTCTATTCCTCTGGGGTAAGAAAGACTTATTTACACTTATCCTAGAGGTATATTGACTAGAGACTATCTACCCTTAGCATGAGCGCCGGGGTAGCTCAGCCAGGTAGAGCGCTCGGCTGTTAACCGAGTGGTCGAGGGTTCGAATCCCTCCCCCGGCGCCATACTTTAGTACGATGCTTCTACCATCATAGGTTAATTAAGATTATCCAACATGAACTGAAACATATAACTACCTCACTGTATTTATTTTCGTACCTCTTTGAGTGAAGTGAGCGTTTAGATGTTACTTCTTAATGCTATAATTGACCACTGATCTCGATGAGATAATGAGAGGTATGAGCCTTCATGAATCCGAGTTCAATTGAGGAAAGTGGGGATCAGTACATCTAAAAATGTACAGTACAACGATCCCTTGCTTCTGTAGTCGGGCTCAGATGACATTAAACCATAATGAAACGCCCTGTATCAAAAAGATACGAAGTATTAAAGCAATAAACAAAATGTCTTTAAATTTCCTTGTGTGGAGAATTAGATTCATATACCGATTCGCACCTCGCATGACCTTGGCCCCATATAAATTTTCTCACTTAGAACTGCACTCAATATTTCCGATTATAAGCCATATCGTTGAAATTTGAATAAGCTGGAATTCAAGATTGGTGCGGGGGGTGGGATTTGAACCCACGCAGGCCTTCGCCACGGGAGCCTCAGTCCCGCCCCTTTGACCTGGCTCGGGCACCCCCGCGTTACTACATGTCCTCTTTCTAGGAACTTCTCCTTAAGGATTTCACCCATACTGCACTATATCTCCTTACTCATAAGTTTTGCTGATCTCCTTAGCAGTAGAGTATAGTAATCTAAAAGTAACCTTTTTACTCATGCAGACATAGAAACATCATGAGGGAAATGATGAGGTATGTACTCCTTGTCCTACTAATATTAGTAGCATTTCCTGTAACACTAGCAGAGCCTATAAAAGTCACAAGTCCCTTTGGTACCCCGCTAGCAGGAGCGAGAGTCCAAGCTGTTAAGCTGGATGGAACTATTATAGAAGGCTACCTAGATCAGGAGGGGTGTATCTCAATTAGAGAGGTTCCACTTGGCATACTTACTTTTAAAATCCTCTCCTGGAGAGGTTTTAATTTAAACTACAAGGTTACTGTAACTATGTACAATACCTCAATAACCTGCTACACTATAGGTAGACTTTCCATAACAGCTAAAACAGTTCTAGGACAGCCGTTAAAGATGGCCCATGTCAAGGTGGTATCCGAAGATGGAATATCAGAGGAGTTAGTATTAAGAGATGGAAGTCTAAATATAGAACTACCTGCTGGTAGGTACTCAGTGACTTTATCTGTAGCTAATAAGCGTATAACTAAGGAAGTAGAAATTAGTGGAGGAAGTGTAGTACATATTAGTGAGACCCTTCCAGTGGTAGAACTATTCGGTACTATAGTAGATCAATGGTATCCCCTATACGTAACTATGGTGTTAATAGTAGTAATAATTATATTAGTATTAGGAATGTATGAACTCACATCATATCTAAGGGCTAGAAAACTCAAGAAGATGGTTGAAAGAGTTACTAAATAGGTATTAATTCAGTCCTATATAGCTCCTCAGCTCTTCTATGCTCTTCAATTTCTTCTCTAATCCTCTAGTCCTTATTCTTATCTCCCTTACTTTAAAGCTCAATAATACATCTGTAGGTGTTTTTGAGCCAAATATTCTAGTCCACGGTACCTTTCTTCCCTGGAGGTCTTCAGCAAAGATTACTCTATCTACTACCAGCCTATACGGAAACTTCTCGAATACAAACTCTATCCTGATTCTTTCGGTTCTAGACTTCTCACAGAGTACTCTAAATTCAGACATAGATATTTGTCTCATCTACTCACCCTCACTCCTATATACACTTTGTCCATTTCGTTCAGTTGCTCTAGCTTTATTGGAATACTCAATACTAACTGAAGTCCACCTATGGTAAATAAGTATTTCCATGCACCAGCTTCGGGTGTTACTTTCAGAAGTTTACCCACCATGTACAGGTTGTATAGGTCTCTATAATTCTCTTTTTCCTCTTTCGAGAGCTCGATCTCCAGTGTATTATCCTCTTCTATCCTAACTTCCAAGTTATCTAGTATAATTCTAGCTAACTCTAGTTTCATGAACACTCTTTCATCAGGATTCGAGGCCTCTACTATATAGAGATCTTTTAGCGCTCCTTCGCTTACCCTATCTATCACCAATCTCCATGAATACATGTCTTCACCCATTACAATATTCTAGCTAACTTTATTAAATTCTGATACGTATCTAACAGCAGACTATGGTAGAGGTGTGAAATATGAGTCTAACAACCCTATCAAAGAGGTTTAACTCTGAAATACAAGCACTATTAGATAGGCACATAACTATAGTGACTCTAAACGGTGAAAAGTATAGCGGAACATTAGTAGGCTTTAATCCTAGTACTAGAGACCTATGTCTAGCAAATGCTGTAAATAGTGAGGGAGAGTCCTTTACTAGGCTAATAGTATATGGACACAGTATTTCTATAGTATATACTAAAGAGGTACTACTCGATCTTAAGGAATTTGCGGAAATATTGGAGAAGCATTTCCCCAGAATGGTTAAGTACTATGAGGAAGGACGAGTGATAACAGTAATGGACAGGATAAGGATAACAGAACATGGAGTCGAAGGCACTGGAGTTATGGCAGAGAGAATAAAGAGACTTTTTGATGTTTACCTTAAGGAAAAGGGATTAGCTTAGATGGAAGTAGGAGAATTCGAAATCCTGGAGAAAGACCTAGCTGGAAGAATCGGTAGGATTAAGACAGCACACGGTATTATAGAGACTCCTACAATAGCACCTGTGATAAATCCCATAATCAACCCCCTCACGGCCGAGGAAATACTTAGTATGGGCTTTAAGCTATTAATTACAAACGCTTACATCATAATGAAGCACTACGGTAAGTTAGCAGAAGAGCTAAAAGTTCATAATATACTAGGAGTAAATACGCCTATCATGACAGACTCAGGAGCATACCAACTTATGGTATATGGGGATATAGACGTAGATCCGGATAGTATTCTTAAATACCAGGAAAGTATAGGTAGTGACATAGGAGTGATTTTGGATATACCTACTCGTTATAACACTCCCTTCGATCAAGCGAAAAGAGAGGTAGAAGAGACCATTAAAAGGGCGAAAAGAGCCATAAAAGTGAGGAAGAGAGAGGACTTTCTCCTAGTAGGTCCAGTACAAGGAGGAAGGCATAAGGAACTAGTAGAATACGCCGCACGAACTCTCTCCAAGATTCCTATGGATATTTATGCCATAGGAGGTCCAGTACAAATGCTATCTGGATATAAATTTGAAGACCTTATTGACCTAATCATGACGGCGAAGATGAATTTACCAATGGGAAAACCATTACATTTATTTGGAGCAGGACATCCTATGGTGCTTCCGCTAATAGTAGCCCTCGGAGTAGACTTATTTGACTCGGCCTCGTATGCACTTTATGCCAAAGATAATAGGTACATGACTCCCTGGGGAACTTATAGAGTAGAAACGCTCGAATACTTTCCTTGTTCATGTCCTACATGCTCTAAGTACTCTCCTCACGACATTAAGAACATGCCTAAGTACGAAGTTGAAAGAATACTAGCTAAGCATAATCTATACACACTACTCAGTGAAATTAATAGTATAAAACAATCAATACGTGAAGGTAGACTATGGGAATTGATGGAGAATAGACTATACTCTCACCCTGCACTTCTTAGAGCTTTCAGTAGATTAAAAAAATACATACAATTCATAGAGAAGGTGCATCCAAAAATTCCTAAGTCAGTAAGAGGAGTGCTTTTCTTCGATAAAAAATCCCTAATAAGACCTGAAGTCATTAGGCATAAGCAATTACTTAAAAGTAGGTATATAGTTCCGAGGTATAAAGACATAGTAGTACTAGTGCCAGACATAGATACTAGACCCCACAATAGACAAGGACCTATTTACAACCTATATACAATAATTCGAAACGTATTTGGAGAGGATGCACACAGAATCCATATGCTACTTTACTCGAAAGTCTTCGGGGCAATTCCCCTAGAGATAAGTGATACATATCCCCTCTCTCAGTATGAAGAATCTATTGAGGTAGACGAACAGGTCATTATCAATATTGTCGATACGCTAAGTACTGTATTCACCAGATCTAAGTATCATACAGCTGTAGTATGTAGAGTAGACAGCTATCCATCAAGACTGTATACTATGATACATGATCTGTGCAAGAGATTAGGAGTGTCTGTCTACGAAGTATACTTATACGACTATGAAAAGTGTGTACAGATACTTAAAAGACTTCTACATGTAAAGCGTGCCTAATCTCCTCCTCTCCTCTACCTTATATACTAATTTTTCAAGTTCTTCTAGTTCTCTTATCACTTTAGCACTTTTGTGTAGTTCCTCAACTTCTATGTTTACTCCATATCTTTTACACAACCACGTTATAGCCCTAGATGCTGCACTAGGGTCAGGGGATTCAATTGTAGCGTATGGTAGTATAGCTATAGTTGGAAACTTCGAAACTTCAAAAACTGATAGAAATATCGCTAAAGGACCTACTACATATAGTCCCTCCTCTAAAAACGGTACACTAATACTCTTTTCCTTGAGAAGGAAGCTTGAGGAAGCTATTATCCGCATATCGAACTTATCACTAGGTTGTTTAAATCGTCTGCTCAAGCCACCTATCATAATTGCTTCCTCTATGTTTCTTTCTACTAGAAAGTCTACTATCGTATAGGCAAGTCTCTGTGAGTCTAACATATTAGGAGTGACATTAGGCAGAAGTATGAGGAACTTATCCCATGAATAAAGTTCATAGGGAAGGGCAAGCCTACCCGAATACGTAGTGATGAACGGGGGAAGAGTGGGTGTTAATAGGTACCCTACTCTAGTAGCGTTAGTACTCTTCACAATGTGCCTTACTGCTATGTATCCTACGTATCCTACTCCTTTAAATCCTGTTATAAAGATTCTACAGCTATCCGAGGGCTCCCTCTCGAGTACTAGTTTTGCTCTCCTTCTCTCCATATCATCAATAGTTAGTAAGTGGACATGTATAACTTTAACTATTAGAGGACGTAATATTAATTACTCATAGTATCGTCACCTAGTTAGAGAGAGATTTAGGGTATAAGTATGTCTACATCAAATAGTGAGAGAGAGAACCTGATAAAGAAGATGGCAAGCCTACTGAAGGCTGGAGCCACAATGCTAGCTGATGTATGTCCAGTGTGCAGTACTCCACTGTTTAAGCTAAAAGGAGGAGAGATAGTGTGTCCTAAGTGTGAACGAAGGGTGTATTTAGTTAAAAGTGATAGGGAAAAAGCTCTACTGGAGAGAGATCTATTTCTCGACGCTATTGAGGATACACTAATGTTGAAGATAAGTGAGCTTAGAGATCTTATGGAGAGTGCTGTAAGTATAGAGCGTCTTGAAGAATACATTAGACTAATGAATGAACTGCTGGATGCATTGGAAAAGGTTCGTAGAATGACTAGATATAAAAAGTGATAGTGTATGTTCGAGTACCTGGAAGTACGGTATGATGAAAGTAGATGGAGATTACTTGAATCCAAACGTCGTAAGGCTGTTGAAGTAATGTCTTTATTCGAGGAATATGGATTAAAAACCTATGTTTATGGAAGTCTAGCTAGAGGAGATGTAAAGCGCAGTAGTGACATAGACATTATTATAAAACATCCTCCACTACCCTCAATAGTAGAGGGCATACTCAAGGACCACGAATATTACCCCATAAGACGAGAAGTAATTCGTGCTACTCCAAGACACACTCCCAAGGGCTACATACACTTGTGTGAAGATATAGTAATAAGTTTCCCTCTATTACCATTATCCCGATTAGAAGTGGAGTTCTACAAGTTTAGTGGTGAGCTCGATTTAGAGGGAATAAAAAAAGGATTGAGGGTACCGGGAGTTGATAAAAGACTTATGCTAATACTTCCCACAAATTGGGGACATATAGAATATTCTATCATAGGAAGAGAGAGTGAAGTTGCTAAGAGACTAGGAGTATCAATAGCTATAGTCGAGGAAAGGGAAAATATCCTATTGAAAAGGCATGAAAAGGGTAGAACTGGAGTATTCTTTAAGAGAATATTAAATCCAATAGAGACATTTGAAGACATATTATCAACAATATTAGATTATACCTAGTACCTCCTCAATACCACATAGTATTCTAGAGGTTACTACCCATGCCGCTAGTGGATTAGGGTATATGGAGACACTAATATCTGCTAGCTCTTTTGTACTCTCTTCGAAATCTCCACTTTGAAAAGCTCCTATCATAATGAGTGGTATATCTTCGTGTACTATTTCTTCAGCAAATCTATGAATATTCATTTGCTTACCATGTTCATCCATCAGTATCACCTTAGTTGGTGAAATTTCTCTCACAATCTCGGCTAGGCTCTTTCTTTTCATCCAGATAAGTGGCTTATCCTTACCCGGAGGAACTCTACCTCTAATTAGCAATTGTTCAAAAAGACCTAAAAATCTGTTGTAATTCCTGGGGATTCTTACAGAGGGATCAAGGTATATAATCTTATCTCCTATTGTATGCACTATAGTCCTCAATTTACCCTCTAAATTCAGAGGCGATGATAGAGCTTCCAATAGGCATACATGCAATATATCGGGTCTCCCTCTCTTCTTAAAATTGGGCAATCTTTTCATGGCTTGATAGTGTAGTGAGATATCTAAGATTATCTCAGAGGGCTTCTTCCCCCTCCTGATAGCACTTTTTCTCACAGAAGGATGATTTCGAATACTGCTTGGTACTAACTCTAGACCCGCCTCAACGAAGATGAGTGCCAACTCCTCTATTGGAATCCCCTTAATACTATTAGCAGAACTGCTATAAGATACCATCTCTCTCTTAAAGGGGGATACAATGGAGGATCCCATACTCTTTACCCCAGGTCCAGTAGAACTACCCTATGAAGTACTCGTTCAAATGGCAAAACCCATGATAAGTCATAGATCTATTGAATTCAGAAGACTACTAAAGAATAGTATTGAATATCTCAAAAAGTTATTCGGAACGGAAAATCAGATCTTCATTCTTACAGCATCGGGAACTGGTGCTGTAGAGACAGCTCTCGTTAACCTTGTAGACAAAGATATGAAAATCCTAGTTCCGGTGTATGGTGAGTTTAGCAGAAGGTTCAAGGAAGCAGCTATGCTACTGGGCGCTAAAACTATAGGCTTTGTAAAGGATTTTCCAGTGTTAGAAGACTTCATAGAGCTCATAGAGGAGCATGAAGATGCAGAAATGCTATTGTTGGTTTACAATGATACTTGTCCAGGACTGACACTAAAATGGCTACCGGAGATAGTTAAAAAAGCAAAATCACAGGGTCTAATCACAATAGTCGATGCTATCTCGATATTAGGAGGAGATGTCCTGTATACTGATAAGTGGGGTGTAGATGTTGTTATTGGAGCGTCACAGAAATGTCTAATGAGCCCTCCAGGCCTTTCCTTCATAAGTATTAGTGATGAAGCATGGTCGAGGATTGAGCAAGGAAGCGTTAAGAGTTACTACCTCGATCTCAGGAAGTACAGGAAATTTATGGAAAGACCAGAAACCCCCTTTACACCGGCTGTAAGTGTACTCTTTGCACTTAATAAAGCCCTAGAAATTATAATTGATGATATAGGACTTGATAGTTGGATTGAAATGCATAAAGAGAGAGCTAGTGCAATGTACTCTGGGCTAGAGTATATGGGATTTAAAAGAGTCGTACCACAAGACCTACAGTCAAATACTGTAATAAGCATTTATCCACCAGAGGGGATTACTCCCGAAGGAATTATCGAGGGTTTAAGGAATAAATTTAGGATCTTTGTAAGTGGTGGTATGGGTAAGTGGAAGAGCAGAATAATTAGGATAGGTAATATGGGATATATCAAACCTGCTAACCTAGTGGCATTAATACTGGGAATATGTTCATTAGTGATTAGAGAAGGAAGAGAGGTAGATATAAAGAGTGTACTTGAATCCGTAGTTCGAGGTGTTGAATTTTGCCTATAAGTAAGTGTCTAAGAATAGAGAATAGAAATTTTACAATACTTATAGCAGGCTTAAGATTAAAGAGACTAACTGAGGAAACTGTAGGGATTGTACTAGAAAGGCTAAGTAAATCGAAAATCCCTGTACTTCTCTTAGATGCTAGAGGAATATGGAGTATTCGACATATACTCATAGCGACTCATATGGCCTTAAGATCATGGATTAGGAAAGAAAATATCGCTAGAAAGCTACCTCTAGAGATAATGTTATATGCTTCGGCCACTAGGGAGATAGATAAGGCTGTAAAACTACTTGGACTTAAGCCTGGATTAACGGAAATAGTTGCCTGTATCATAGTAGAAGGAATGGGAAGTACTGAGGAACTTATGAGGGAGTTAATGGAACTTTTAGATGAAGAATTAATAATAGAAGTCGATGATAGCCTACTAGAACCAGGACCTCTAAAGGAGAAATTAATTTCATGGTTCAGTCTTACTGAGGAAGAGTTGAAAGCAACTTATGCTAGAGATCGTAATGAGGCTATAGAAAAGTGCATAATAGCTCGTATGGCCTACCTCAATATAAGTAAGCTATGAACTCTAAACTCTTCTACCCCTTCTTTTCATTTTAGCTATTGAGAGTATGTACTTAGGCTCTATAATACTGAGACCTGCTAGATCTCCTATTATTTCAACTCTTATCACTTTCATAGGTTTTGTTAGATCTACCTTATTACTTATGTAGGGTGCTATAGCCTCTATGACTTCTCTCCTACTTATATCTGATAATCTTATGTTAGCATCGACCATGTACGTATCATCCTTTTTAAGTCGCTTATTACACATTTCCAGTACAGTTTTTCTTATTTCTTCTAGATCGGCTTTCACTACAACTTCTATAGGAACTATCTTCAGTGCATATTGGAATTCCCAAGGCCTCTTCTCAGCTATCTCTCTCATCCTATCGATAACATCAAGTGGATTCAGATCTGTATTAATTACTACTAGTCCAGGTAGTCCAGTTCTACTAGCCTCTACTACTCTAGCACCAAATTCATTGAGAAAGTACCATATTTCGGAGATACATTCATCCTCTCTGTTCCTGTAAGTAGATACTATTAAGTTAAATCTTCTGAGCAATGGAGTCACCGGCTATATTTCAAATTCGGCCTCTCCTAGCTCCACTCCCATTCTCTCCTCAATTCTTTCTATAACTCCATCTCTAATCCAGGCTATTCTATCGCTTACGTCTATCATCTTTAGATCGTGAGTAGCTGTAATGACGGTTACTCCTTTTTCTCTATTCAATTCTCTGAGAAGACCTACGATCTTCATGCCCGTGTGTAGGTCTAGGTTTCCTGTTGGTTCGTCTGCTAGTACTATTGCTGGATCATTTGCTAGTGCTCTAGCTATTGCAACTCTCTGCTGCTGACCACCAGAAAGCTCAGTAGGCCTATGA
>QMRW01000029.1 GCA_003650785.1 Thermoprotei archaeon
CTAGAGATGGTGATCTCTTGATTAAGATTGTAGATAAGAATGTTGATGATAGGTATGAACGCCGTGTTCTGAGATTTCTATCTAGGTTCTCGGTTAATGATACTGTCGATACTAGGTACATGAAGGAAAGGATAGAAGAGCTTAAAGATGATAGAATTAGAATTTCTGAATTATCTCGTGAACTTAGGTACCTAGTATCCAGTCCAGATAGGAGGGTGGCGTTGAAATTTATGATCAGCGGTAGGAGTAGGGTAGCTGTTTTCATGATCGTATCGATAATTCTCCTCGTAGTCTCTATAATGCTTGCAGACCTTATACCGGGTGCAGGGCTCATGATAATGAAGGCTGTGATAGGATCTGGAGTACTCTTAGTTCAATCGATAGTAGCTATTTTCGCTCCCTCAACTCTCTTTGGAAGATGGAAGGGTGTAGAGTATAAAGAGAAACTCGAATGGGATGCCTTTAGGAGACTTCTCTCAGACCTAGCCTTGATAAGGCGGTATGCTCCTCAGGATTTATCGATGTGGGGTGAGTGGTTAGTGTATGGGACGGCTCTGGGTGTCGGGGATAAAGTGGTCGAGGCGATGAAGGAGCTGAATGTACATTTACCTGAAGCGAGTATACTGACTGTGATGCCCACAACATTCAGACCTATTATAACTGTTGCTAGTCCTCCTAGTAAGGGAGGGGTTACGGGAGGATTTGGAGCTGGTGGAGGATTTGGAGGAGGAGGGGGTGGAGCAAGGTAATCTATTTGTAAGTTTTTAATATTTTTCCAGATCGCCTCTTTATCGATGGATTCTTTAATGATAATATAGTCCTTAACAAGGTATCACTTCTACTGGTAATCTCACTTAGTCCTTACTATCTAATATTCTCCCACAGTTCCACGTTCTTTTGCGTACTCTATCGACTTCATGTAGATGAAGTACCCAATACTAATAGTGATGATAGCGGATAGGACTAATGGTATTAACTGATCCATCATTAATGTCAAAGACTTGGCTCTTAGCATAGCTCCTCTTAGCATTTCTAGGATGTATGTTTGTGGGAGGATTAGTGATACGTATTGTAGAGGCTCAGGAAGAAGTTGATATGGGAACCAAACACCGGAAAATAATCCACTAAGCATTGTGAAGAACCAAGTCACAGGATCCCATCTTTTAGTTATGACTTGAATGCCAGCACTTATCATCCCTAGACCCCACATCACGGCAACTCCTAAGATTATTGCTGTAAGAGTTGAAATGGGGTCTATATTGAATTTAGCTCCAAATAGAGTAGCTACAGCGAAATAGGTCAAGAACTGGAAGATTCCTATTAAGTATCTAAAGAGTACTGAGCCTATGATTATTTCGTAGAGCTTTGCTGGTATTAAGAGTCTCCACATTAGGTTCCAAGGATTTATAGCCATTCGTGGAGCCATTAAAGAGGTGTAGATTATGTAGTTGTATGCCATACCCACTATTAGGAACGAGAGAAAAGACCCATATTTGACCATGAGTTCTTTTTCGTAAAGAGTAACATAAGTCCCCAAGAACGCATAAGTAAATGCTCCAACTACTGTATTTAAGAGCCAGAAGAATAACTCGTACTTATAGGCTAGCCACGCTTTAAAATCTATGTAAAGGAATCCCAAGAGTCTCTTAGCTTGCATTTTTCCCACCTCTTAGAATCCTCATTATAACTTCTTCAATATCTATCTCTTTCTTGTGAAAAGAGTGTACTAATATACCATTATTAATCGCCATCTTTAGGACTTCATTAGCCACCTCTAGACTACCATCTTTGACGAGAAATTCAAGTTTATGATTATCAACTTGATACCACTCAATATCGAGTTCTTTCAATTTAAGCACTAGATCATTTAGTCTATCAGTAGATTTAGAGTCAACCTCAAGAACGTAAGAATTTCTAATACTATTGGGTACTAAGTTCTTCAATTCACTAACTGGCTTTATGGCTACTATTTTTCCCTTGTTTATTATAGCTACTCTATCACATGTTCCCTCAACTAACCTTAAGTCGTGAGTGCTAAGAAATATTGTTCTATCCTCATCTCCAAATTTATTTCTAACCATTTCCCTAAACTTAGCTACGAACATTATGTCTAGACCCTTAGTTGGTTCATCAAGAAATACTACTGAAGGATTGGGTAATAAAGCCCTAGCAAGTGCTAATTTTTGCTTCATTCCTTGAGAGAGTCTCTGATACCACTTATCCCAGTGCTCTTCTTCTAACTCGACTAACTTAAGTACCTCTTTAACCCTCTCCTTAGGATTGGGTAACAAATATGCATATGCATAAAATAGTAAATTTTCAAATGCTGTTAGGCGCCATCCAAATCCTCTTCGGGAATCTTCTGGAAGTACGCCTATTCTCTTCCTAACTTCAAGACTTTCTTTTATAACATCGTAACCTAGCACTTTAGCTTCTCCTGAATCCGGGATTAGCACAGTAGTCAAAATTTTCACTATCGTAGTCTTTCCGGCTCCATTAGGACCTAAGACTCCGAAAACTTCACCCTTTCTAACTTTAAAGGATACTCCATCTAGTGCAACTACTTTCTCCCTAGTCCTTTTAGCACCAAATAACATCGCTACTCTGTCCCTAAAGCGAGTTTTATCGTAGCTCTTCTTTAAGTTGTCAACTTCTATTGATGATTTCATTAAAGTTCCTACCTTCACTACGTTAGATGAACGGTATATAAATATTATGGAAAAGCTCAATATGTAAAAGTAATTAAGCGCTACATAATTATTCCAAAAATCAAACAATACTTCTCATACTTCAAGAGATAAGTTATCATTAACATAAACTAATAGCCTAATACATCATAGTCTTAATGGTTGCTAAAAGAGATACAGCGTTAAATATAGACGAAGGTGTAATAAGTCACATTATAAGGTTAGGATGTCTATTAAACAAACACTTTATCAACTGCTTAAACTAAATAAAGAACATTTAACTCTACTTTAAACATACAATGAAACAAGAAGTTCTAAGTGTGGTGAACTCAAGAGGAGGATCGAGCTCAACGGACTCCAAAGCTTATATAAGTTTATCAATGAATATGTAAGCTGAACCCGTAGACCTGTCCTTGTAAGGGAGTAAAGATTATTATAGGATCCTGTTTAGTTTAGCGTTCTATGGAAAATTTAAATACCTCATTTTGATACTCTAGTGAGGTAACACAATGCCCAGAGCAGTGAGGATAAGACTGTTTAGTAATTCTGTAGAGAGTATAAACTATGTATGTGAAGAGATTAAACGTATCAGTGAACGTACTGGCGTCAGGATAAGAGGTCCTATTCCTATGCCCACTGAGCGTATTGTGGTAACTGTTAGGAAAGCGCCCTCTGGTGAGGGATCTCATACCTTTGACCACTGGGAGATGAGGATTCATAAACGTGTCATCTATATGGATGCTGATGAGAGGGCTATTAGGGAGCTCATGAGGATTAGAGTTCCCTTAGATGTTAAGGTGGAAATTGAAATGGTGTAGACATACTTAGTCTTGGAGTAGTATTCCATGTTCTCCTTATGCCCATGACTGAAGTATTGTAAATTCTTTCTGGATCCCGATCACTCTATCTGACTTACTAGTTGGTGAATTGTAGTGGGTTCATGTACCCGTTTTCATACTGATGTATTTCTGTTGATTTTAATTAATCTATAGTTTTGGTGAACTATGATCATTAGGATCTTTCTACTAGGAATAATACTCTTACTTTAGCTCTGTACTCTGTAATTTCACTATTCTTTACCTCAGCAGTTAGATCCTCAACTTCTACTCTTACTATGTTTCTAACGGTTTTGGCTGCTTCTCTCACTACTGTTTTAACTGCATCTTCCCAACTTTCTCTAGATGTTCCTATGAGCTCTATGTACTTGTAAACTGGCATATCCTTTATTAGTCATATTCTAATTTAATTGTTTTGAGTCTTCTGTAGCATATTATATTACAGTTTACGAGTGTTTGTAATGAGACCAATCTTTCCGTATCTTAGAACCTCACCACTCTAGAGTGTATGTTATTATGCAGTCTGTTTATACATGAGGATATATTGACTATACACTCAGTAGATTATAGAGTATCGTACCTCGTGGAGTACTTATTCTATGTCCTACTAGTCTACCTGCCTCTGGGGATACATTTATACTGGGTATATCTGAGACTAGCATTAGTACTAGGATTATTTCAACTCCCTGATCTCTACAAATCTCAAATAGGCTACTCTTATATACTCGGCTAGTATCTTAAGTGATCCTTCTACTTTAGGGTCTTCAGTAATACCTTGATCGAATACGAGAATGAGGTTGTAATTCTGGAAGTGTATTGTTCAGCGTACTCTAGAATTTCTTATAATATTATATGTTGGCTAGATCTAATATGTCCTCTATACTCAGCCAATTAACATCACTTAGTCTAAAGCCTAGCGATTCTATCTTGAATTTATGCCAGTTTAATCTACCTATCTCGTCTAGTCGATGAGCATCTGATGTCGGTGTTATCTTAACACCTCTTTCTATACATAGTCTTAAGAAATTATCCGAAGGATCTCTGTGATGGTAATTAACTTCCACTACTACCCCGTTACTTTTGAGTTCATCCACTACTTCCAGGCAGTACTCTTCTGGAGGATATATTTTATACCATGCTATATCCGTAGGATGGGCTATTACTAGAACCTCTGCTGAGTTGATTACTTTCCTTAGAGTATCACTCCACCACCTATAGAGTCTTTCTCCTACTAATCCTGGCCATCTATGGAGCGCAGCTATTGTTATGTGGAACCTCTTTCTTATACTCCTCTCTACTACGAGTTCTCCATCTACGTCTACATCTATTTCTATTCCGGTGAGTAGTATTATAGGTGGGTTCAATGTCGATATATCCCTGAAATAGTTCTCTATCCATTGTGGTTTTGGTATTGTTCCATGATCCGTTATAGCAATAAGCTCTATTCCTCTCTCTACAGCTACCTCTACATCCTTCTCTATGCTCACATCAACTCCACAGGGCGAGTAGTTGCTATGTACGTGTATATCTGTCCTAGGGAGGGTAGACATGGTATACTATGACTTAAAATACCTTATTAGTATTTAGCTCTTCGTTACCTCACGAAGATGAGTATAGATCTAGGGAGATCTATAATATTTCCATCTATACTCTACGTAACTTATGCTAAATATACATTATAAAAGAGATTAATAGATTGGTTCTATATGGGAGAGATGATCTAGAGCTGATCTAAGTAATATCAACTGTGAGTGTACATGTCCGTTTTCTATATTTTTAGCTCTGAAGGATACGGTAGCTGCCTATGAATAAGGTGTATAAGATTGGTATAGTTGCAGTACTACTACTAATGGCTTTCCTATACACACAGCCTATTGTACAATGTAGTCCAGAGTTCACCTACTATGTTAGAGTGGCTGTGATATTGACTAGAGAAGAGGTTCAAGAGATCTCCTTAGGGAGTGGTGAGATCAAGGAGTTTACTCCAATGCCTTCTCCCAAGGGATATAAACTCATGTACTTAGAGATAGCATCAGATGGCGAATTCCCAGAAAATATAGTACCTATAAGTTTTGATAAGAAAATAGAGTCTCCCAATGGAATAGAGGCAGTAATCTCAACAGGGAGGACTATTAAGTTGATAAATCAGGCTGAGGATACTGTCAGATTTACTGCAACTATAAGCCACGTCTATGTGAAGGAGTACAAGCTTCCGATAGTCGATAATAAGATAGAAGTGACTATTGAAAATCCACCTGAGCCATTTACAGTAGATGATGTAGAGTTCAAGGTATCTGTGGATAATTACCTACCAGTAGGAATAATCGGTGTAATAGATCCTAGTGGTAGAGATCTATTCGATCCAACAGTTCAAGTATCTTTACCAACTGATGCTATAAACTTCGATCCACATCATGTTAGAGTAAAGCTTGGTGGAGATTTGAGCACTGGTACCTATACCATAGTATTTGATATATCTGACGACTATGTGCTTCCATGTTCCTATCTAGTACTCCAGAGGGAGTTTCTCAATACGACTATACCTCCCAAGAGCACTAAGACTCTCTCATACGGAGACTCTTCTGCTAGATTAATAGGTTATGCTGTAGTACTCTATGGACTAGCACCAAGTGGAAAGACTCAGGGAGAGGTATTAATAGAGGGAGCTCCTGTTGATAGGGTGTACGATAGAAGTGAGAATATAAAGATAGAGGGAGTGTCCTACCTAGTACCTCCAATAGAGTTCAGGTTGTGGGTTAGGGCATTCGTTGTATTTGGTAAAGAGTTCACAGTGATAAATTCTATGAATCAACCTATAAGTATGATATATGTTCCCCTCGCTATTAGAGAGGTAGGTGTATGGAGTGAAAATGGATTGACTATCACTATAACAGAGGACGATGTAAGTGGTTCAGAGTATGCTTACCTTGTAGTTCAAACACCATTCTATGGTATTATTGAAGATGTAGTAACGCCAGGAGGAGCATCTATGAGTGGATATTTGAATAGTCGTATAATATGGGGTGGTCAAGAAGCTAGAAGCCTTAGTATAAAGTGGGATGAAATGTACATTCAAGTTAAGAGTGGAAGTCTAATGGATACTGGTGTCTACAAGATTAAGATCAAATGGAAGGAGTTTAAGTTGTGTGTAGTAGATGCTAATGGCAAACCTATAGCTAATGCTCGCGTAATGCTGAATGGAACTACGAAGACATATGTCACCGATAATGAAGGTATGGTTACCATAAAACCGTACATGCCAGGGATACACATAGTTAAAGTTGTCTTTAGAGGGACTGAGGTCTTTAGTTGCTACCTCTCGGAGCTCTCGGAGGATGAGGTTAATGAGGTTAAATGTGAGGTATATATGCTAGCAGTAAGCGCAGTAAGTGTTCTAAATAGTCCAATACCCCATGCTACTGTAGAGATACTTAGATCGCCTGGAGATGAAGTAGTATATAAGTGTGAGACTAATGAGCAGGGTACAATTGTAATAGACCAACTTCCGAAGGGTATCTATGATATTAGGGTGGCCTATAAGAGACTGGAGTCTGTAGAAAGAAACTTTGCTTTGGAGAAGAACGATGAGCTCAGAGTAACTCTGGGCATGCTCTTTGAACTGCCATTTCTAGGAATACCTATAACAACAACCGAGGGAGCACTAATAGGGGGAGTAGCTGCAGCTGCAGTAGCATTTAAGCTCTGGAGAGGAAGGAGTAAAGAGGAGTTTGAAGGAGCTACAATAGAAGACGTTGAGGGCTAATTTTTTATTTTTTAATTTAATCGTCAGTTATTATTTGTCTCTACCACCTTATTCGTGAATGTTTGGATGTATCTATAACAAGGTTATAGGAAAAGCTAATATAGTAGTATCTATAACACTGTTATAGATACATATGACAAATGAATGTCTTAAAGTATTCCATAGTACACTAGATCTGGCCACTGGACTATGGCCGACTCCTTTAGTAAGGCTTAACTCTCTTTCCAGTAAAGAGGTAGAGGTGTGGGCTAAGCTCGAATTCTTCAACCCTTTTAGTCATAGTATTAAAGATAGAACTGTGTGGAATATGATCACTAAGGCGAGGGAAAGAGGGATTCTGAGGGGAAGACTTTATGAAGCTACTTCAGGTAATGTTGGAATAGCTATGGCTTGTCTAGCAAATATATTGGGATTAAAGTTTAGAGCTTACCTACCTGCACCTACATTAGATTCAACACTTACTCTACTAAAGCTTCTAGGTGCAGAAGTTATTGTTACAAATTATAGCACTATAGATCGTAGAATGATCAACTATGTTTCTGAGCTAGCTAAGAGAGAAGGTGCTGTGAATTTGAATCAATTTGATAATGACGATAACTTCGAAGTACATTTTAACCATACTGCAAAGGAGTTAGATGAACAATTGAGAGCTGTTAATAGAGCTCCACCTAGGGGAATATTTGCTGGAGTAGGAACTTCAGGACATATAGCTGCTCTCTCTAAGTACTTCAAATCTAAGTATGGTAGCTCTGTTAAAATATACGGAATTATTCCTAGTGGTGATTGTAGTATTCCGGGTATAAAGAGGTTAGAGACAGGCCCTAAGTGGTTTTTTGAAGTGGAAGTAGACGGAGTAGAGGAGGTATCCTTCAGAGAGGCTATTGAAGGGTGTGCTTATATTGCAAGACATGAAGGGTTATTAATAGGCCTAAGCTCTGGTGCGGTTACTTCTGCCTTTATCAGAAGATCTAAAGATCTAAGTCCAGGTACTTATGTTCTTATCTATCCAGATGATGCATTTAAATATATTAGTTATCTAAAGGAATATCTAGGTGGGTGATGAAATGCTGACTCCCTTTTGTGAAATATTGACTAAAAAGATACTTCCTGTGATAAGATTTCTTGTCGCCAGAGAACTTATTGAGGAATATAATCTCACTCAACTTGAAACAGCTAGGCTCCTTGGAGTAAGTCAGCCACTCCTAAATTACTACCTTACAGGGAGGAGGAAAGTCAAATACTTAGATAAATTGTCCAAAGTACCGGTCATAGTGGAACAGAGCAAAAGAGTGGCTAAAGCTATAGCTAGTGGGGAGTTTGATAAGGTATCTATCTGTACAGTATGCAAAACACTTCATGCTCATGCTCCGGAGATCTTAAGGGAGTTGAATATGGACATGGACAACGTACTTCTCAATTATAGGGAGTGAGATAGTGATAAACATCGAACACATTAGAGAAGACTTTCCACTACTGAAGAACACTAAAGTGATATACTTAGATAATGCTGCTACAACTCAAAAACCTATTCAAGTAATTGAGGCTATCAGTGAGTTTTATTCAAAATTTAATGCTAACATCCATAGAGGAATATATGATCTAAGTGAAGAAGCCACTGAGCTATATGAAGAAGCTCATGAAGAGGTAGCCAAATTCATTAAAGCCCGAAGTTGGGAAGAGGTAATTTTTACAAGGAATACTACTGAGGCACTTAATATTCTAGCTTTATCTTTATCGAAGAAATTTATTGACGAAGGTGATGAAATTATAGTTACGATAATGGATCATCACAGTAATTTACTCCCATGGTTTAAAGTCGCTGAATATACAAAGACTAAAGTTAAAGTAATTAAATTCTCCTCTCGTTGGAGACTTACAGGAAGTGATTTTGAAAATTGCATAAGTGAAAGAACACGTGTAATAGCTCTTCCTCACATATCGAATGTACTGGGAGTAATAAATGACGTTAAGAGTGTAGCTAAAGTAGCTCACGAGGTAGGTGCTCTTCTAGTAGTAGATGGAGCTCAATCTGTCCCTCACATGCCTGTGGATGTGAGGGAGTTAGAGATAGATTTTCTCGCCTTCAGTGGCCATAAAATGCTAGGTCCTACAGGAATAGGAGTTCTATGGGGGAGAGAAGATATTCTTGAAGACTTACCACCAGTACTTTATGGTGGAGATATGGTTAAGTCCGTCTTACTAGAACTCTCTACTCTTAAACTTAGTATAGAATATAATGATCTTCCCTGGAAATTTGAGGCAGGTACACCTAATATCGCTGGTGGTATAGGATTGTGCGCAGCAGTGAAGTATTTGGAAAGAATAGGTATGAATGAAGTCCATAGACATGAGAGAGATCTCTTACGATATACTCTAAAGAGATTCTCTGAGCTAGAAGATAAAGTGAGTATCTTAGGTCCGCTAGACATGCATAAGAAGAGCGGATTATTATCGTTTAACCTAAGTAGCTACGATCCATTTGTCGTAGCTTCATGGTTAGCAACAGATAATATTGCTGTAAGGGCTGGATTTCATTGTGCTCAACCCCTATACAAATATTTGGGATTGGATAACGGTAGTGTGAGAGTGAGCTTCTATATATACAATACTAAGAGCGAGGTGGATGCCCTAGTAGATAGTGTAAAGAGACTTCTAGGTGAAAAGTAATGTCTATAAAAGCCCTTCTCAAAGCCCATGGCACTCCTCTACGTGAAGTATATTTTGACCTAGAGAACTCCCCCTTTGTACCTAGGGAAGTAGTAGAAGCTATGCTCCCTTACTTCAATAAATATGGTTATGGCAATCCAGCTATAACACACAAGCCTGGCTGGGAAGCATATGATGAACTTCTTCAGGCAAAGGAATTCATAGCGAGGACTATAGGTGCTTCTCCTGAAGAAATAACTTTCACTCATAGTGGTACGGAGGCAAATAATTTAGCTATTCTAGGTACTGCTCTTAAATTTAGGAAAGATAAAAGAAAAATACTAATCTCCGCCATAGAACACCTAAGTGTTACCTTTGCTGCTGAACACGCCTCTAAGCTCCTCGGACATGAAGTGCTAATAGTACCAGTAGATGAGGAAGGGTTCATAGATTCCGAGGTATTTGAAGCCTATATGAGTAAGGATGTCTTTTTAGTGAGTATTCAGGCAGTAAACCATGAAATAGGGACTATACAAAATATAAAAGAGCTAGTTAAGATAGCTAGAGATTATAACCCTGATATAATCTTTCATATGGATGCTGCTGAGGCTTATGGTAGAATAAAGTTCAATGTAAAAGATCTGGGAGTGGATCTAGTCACGCTAAGTAGTAGCAAAATTCATGGACCTAAGGGCGTTGGAGTCCTCTTCATTAGAAGTGGAATAGACATAGAGCCTATCATTAAAGGACAAATAAGTGTTGAGAGATTCTGGCCTGGTTCTGAGAACATCCCTGCTATAATGGGATTTAGGAAAGCAGTTGAATTAGCATTTAATAATTTCGAATCAAATGTAAGTAAGATGAGAGAACTTAGAGATAAGTTAATGAAGGGTGCTCTAGAAGAGATACCCTATGTCCTAGTAAACGGTCCTAGAGGAGATAAAAGAGCTCCGGATAATGTTAATCTAAGCTTTCTTTACATAGAGGGGGAGGCTTTGACTATTGAGCTAAGCCTACGAGGAGTATATGTCTCTAGTGCAAGTGCTTGTACGAGTAGGATTTTGGAACCAAGTCACATCCTCCTAGCTATAGGTAGGAAGTATGAAGAAGCTCATGGAAGTATATTGTTCAAAATATCAAGATATCATAGCGAAGAAGATATAAGCTATACTCTTGAAAATCTATCGGAAGCTGTAGAGAGACTAAGAAGGATTAGTCCACTCAAGGGTGATGAACATGAGTAAGATTCCTCTCCCCTACACTCCAAAGGTTTTAGAAATCTTCAGAAATCCAAAGAATTTAGGTAAAATTGAGGATTATAGTGTTGTTGCGGAAGCAGGAAGTCCTGCATGTGGAGATGTTATCAGAATATACTTAAAAGTAGGGAAAGTGAATGAAGAGGATGTAATAATGGCCGCTAGTTTCGAAAGTTATGGATGTGCTGCCAATATAGCCTCGGCTAGTATACTTACAGAACTGGTAAAAAGAATGCCCTTAAAGGAGGCTTGGAAGATAGGTTGGAAGAGAATTTCAGATGAGTTAGGAGGTCTTCCTTCGATAAAGTACCACTGTAGTATACTAGCTGTAGGAGCCCTTAAGAGAGCTATTAGAAAATACTACGAGAATAAAGAGCGCCCAGACTGGCTTCCAAAAGAAGAGACTTTAGAAGAAAGACAGGCCTTAGAACTCGAGAAACTTTTAGAGAAACTCTATAGAAGACTCTAGAGGTGATGCATTGAATATAATAGACTTAAGTGTAAGACGCCCGGGATGTACAGGACACCCCGTGACTAGGCTAAATAGAGTACTAAGAGAACTACACGAGAATAGAGTTATCATTAGAGTAAAGGTAAGTGAGATACCAATTAAAGTCTTAGAAAAAATGGTCTTAAGGAGAGGCTATAAAGTAGCTAAAGTGAATATCAGAAATGAGTATGCTGAAATAAAGATTGTAAAGTCTTCTTAAACCTACAAGTATTAAAATCAAGAATCATGAACATCTTTATCTACTTATGTTGTACCTCTTGACGTTCTCCCTACTAAGGCGAGGAACTCTCTTACGTCGTACTCCGTAATTTGTTCCATAGTTATATATACTTTGAGGAGTTAATGCTAAGACATCAGAAGTAGGGAAAAATACTGATCCCACCTACTCAAGGGAAATTGAAAAAAAGATATGATAATCTTTAACGTAATGAGAGTTCTCCTGTTAAAACTATCTTCACAGAGCACGTCGATTTAATAAAATGAATAGAATATTGGAAGCAATATGTGGACTGATATTCTCATCTCATGATCAAAAGAGGACTACTTGAGGGGTTGTGGAGAGGTATAGAGACTTGTCGCTTTCAGAATATACATGCTATAATGGAAACTACTTTAGGGTACACAGGTTTCCAGCTTAAATCAGTCTCCTAACTGCTCCGATTTCGAACTCAGCCCTTATTCCATTGTCTGTCTTTTCTGGAAGTTTCTCAGCTAGCTTAACCTCATCATACATCCTATCTAATACAAGCAGAGCCATTACGACATAGGGGCAGAGGTGCTCTCTACCTATGTAGGGGTGTATATATGGAGCATAACGACAACCTTTAACCTCAAAAACTATTAAATTCTTTCTCTTCGAGAAACGGGCTTCTCTGACGAAACCGGATTTAATAAGCTTCTCAGCTAGGAGATCGGGAGTCCAATTCCTAACTTCACTGTAGATAGGGGAATTCTTAAACCACCTCCTAAGGGTGTTTATAGACCTAAAAGCCATAATCGCGGGAAGTGCCTTAGCTACCTCATGTTCAGTTTTAAAGTAGGCATGGAGTAGGATTTGCATGAGGATTTCAATTATATTCCTCTCACTACCTCCCGAAACCGGCCTTCTCCTAGATTTAAACATGTATTCCAAAAGGAACACCTTAGATACTATACTATCCTTCCTCTTTTTTCTTTCGCTGGATCTGTATAGATAAGATCTACGTAAATAGGGAGTATTTAGGATCATATTTGATGCTCGACTTGGAGTTATGGAAATAGTATTTTTATCTTTCTCATGTAATTATGTGAATATGAACAAGCTTAAGGCAGTTGCTGTTCTAGCTATGTGATAGGTGGCTATGGTACATAGGTTTATAGACTCGGAGTTTGACTCTTATGTCCTATATTCTATCCATTATTCAGGATCGGGGGGATTAAGTGTTATATTCTATGAAAATGCAAAGGACTCGGGAAAAATGCATAGTGTTGTGATCTAGTAATCATCACTCGCTAGATGAGTAAATATGAGCCCACCTAATAATATTAAAACTCCCTCTCAAATAGATCCTCACCTAGATTACGGAATTTGGCTCTTGAGAGTTAAGTTGTCTTCTAAGGTACTGACCTTGAGCAACTGATGAACACCATGATAATGAGGAGGGAGAAGAAGGTATGGAAATTCGCTACCGCTCAAGGAGGAGTGGAAGTTAGAGATCTCATGATAATATAGCCTATTATCAGTACTATCCATAGTCCTTATATACACAAGACCACACCTTTTTACGGTGTCAGAATGATA
>QMRW01000030.1 GCA_003650785.1 Thermoprotei archaeon
AGATCAGAGAAATATAGAATATGCTAAGAATCTCCTAAGAAAATTACTGATAGGATACAGATTATATTTTTCTCATGACGTACTTAACTCCGATGGACGGAAAATACTTAATGATATAATTAGAGCAGTTCTAAGCGAAAGACCAGAGATGAGACGATTTCTAAAGAAGATCAGAGCTAAGCCTACTCTAGACAATATTATAAAATTGGCTGAAACCTTAGAGTGCAGAGATGCCTTAGTCTCGCTAGACTGGATGCAAAAATCTGTCTATGAATAGAGCTCCTGAGAAAATAGGCATGTAAATACAGTGTGATGATCAATATGAAAATTCTTTAATCAGCCTAGACTCCATCGATCAGTACTACTTCTGAAGCTTGACTTTACGGAGAACTCATAACCACATTTAGGGCATATAGCATAGCCACAATCTCCAAGTATTGATAGATTACAGCTACCGCACATCATAGCTCTTGAGTATTTTATGTCGAACTGAAATCCACACTTTGGACATCTCAGTAGGTTCATTCCCATCACCGAGATAGAATATCATAGAGATTTAAAAATCTCTCTCAATATGTTATGTCTAGTTCGCTCAGTAAAACTCTAAAAGCATAAATCTAAAACATAAATAAAGAGCTTATTGAACATTCCCCTGTGCTTTATAATCAAAGAATATTCATTAAATATAAAATATGAATATATAATATTTTTAATGTTCTAATTAGAACATTTGAATATAGATTATAAACATTTCATTACGAATGCGATAAATAGGAATTAACATGAAGATAAGCCAAGTGAGAGCCTATGGAAACTAAGGTAATAGCGGCAATAGTTATAGCACTGATAATAGGCGTATTCATAGGCTATGTTATCAATATACCGAAAATACAACAGCTTGAGGCAGAACTTAAAGAACTGGAGAAAGCAGCTGGAATAGTACCAGAACTAAAGAAACAGATAGAAAATCTCAAGAGTGAAAATGAGGAACTTAAAAGCAAACTAGCTAAATATACGAAATCCTATGTGGAGGAGATTAAAAAGAGGGGGAAATTAATAGTAGGCACCAGCGCTGACTGGCCACCCTTCGAGTACATAGAGGATGGAAATTACATGGGAATAGATATCAGAATAGCTCAGAAAATAGCGGAAAAGCTTGGAGTCGAACTAGAAATCAAAGATATGAAATTCGCAGCACTAATAGAGGCCCTGAAGACAGGAATGGTTGACATGGTCATAGCCGATATGACTCCTACGGCAGAGAGAGAGAAGGTAGTAGATTTTTCAGTCCCATACTATTTCTCGAAAGGCCACGCTGTACTTGTCCTTAAAGAATCTGCTATAGATTCAGTGGAGGATCTCTATGGTAAGAAAGTAGGGGTTCAGTTGGGTACAACACAGGAGGAATGGGCTAAGGAGAATCTTAAGGGTAAAGCTGAGATAGTGAGCTACAATAAGGTATACCCGGAGATGGTCATGGTTTTAATGCGTGGCGATGTAAGCGCAATATTAGTAGGAGATATTGTAGGAGGGGTTTTGACTAGTAAGTTCCCTGAACTAAAAATAGCCTTCTACGTGGGTGGTTCCAGTGTGGGAGCGGCAGTAGCTGTTGCAGAAGGAGCTGAAGACCTAAAGTACGTGATCAATTCGGTAATTCAGGAGCTCATAGAGACAGGTGAAATGGATAAGATATTTGAAGAAGAAATAGCTAAGTGGATGATAAAGGAATAGGAGGGAAATAAATGCATGAAACAATATTTTTTATACTTAAAATACTGCCCTACCTAGCACAAGGTCTTACAATAACATTCTATGTTAGTATTGTATCTTTTTTAATAGGATTAACGATAGCTTCAGCATTGACACCACTGAGAGTATTCCTAAGACCATCTCTTTCATTAGTAATAAAGTCGTACATCGAAGTATTTAGAGGAACTCCGCTATTGGTACAACTCTTCATAATATACTTCGGGCTACCTTCATTAGGAGTGAAATTTGATCCCTTGACTGCGGGAATAATAGCTCTAAGTCTCAATAGCTCGGCATATCAAGCTGAGATCCTCAGATCCTCAATTAAGGCAATACCAGAGAGTCAGTACCACTCTGCTGAGGCTCTGGGTATGAGTACTGTCCAAGTCTATAGATACGTCATACTACCACAAGCTATTAGAGCTGCCATACCAGCACTTGTCAACGAAGTGGTCACTCTAGTGAAGGAGAGCTCACTCGTATCTATCATAGGAGTAGCAGAGCTCACTAGAAGGGGAGAATACATAGTGGCATCGACCTTCAGAGCACTGGAGGCGTATATCGCTGTAGCCGTAGTATACTTAGTAGTATGTATAGCTATGTCTCAAGTATCAAAGATTTTAGAGAGAAAGTTTAAGATACCTGGATACGAGAGAGGTGTAGTCTAATGGATGTACTAGTGATACGAGAACTCACTGCTGGATACCACAGTACTCCCGTCCTGAGAGGAATATCGCTAAGAATAGCTAAGGGAGAGAAAGTAGTTCTTATGGGACCTAGTGGGTCTGGGAAATCTACACTACTAAAGTGTATAGTGAGACTTGTGGAACCCTGGAGTGGAACTATAATAGTTGATGGAACTAATGTACTAGAGGACAATGTAGATATAAGAAAAGTGAGACAGAAGGTGGGCTTTGTTTTTCAGAGCTACAATCTTTTTCCTCACATGACAGTCCTAAGAAATATAACTCTTCCCTTGGAAGTTGTAAAAAAGATGAATAAAAAGGAGGCTATAGATAGAGCGCTACAGGCACTTAAGGTGGTGGATATGGTAGAGTTCAAGGATAAGTATCCACTAGAACTCTCAGGCGGTCAGCAACAAAGAGTTGCAATAGCTAGAGCACTAGCAATAGATCCAGTACTATTACTCTTGGATGAACCTACCTCAGCTCTTGATCCTGAATTGAGAGAAGAAGTTCTTGAAACTCTGAGGAATGTAGCTAAGAGGGGGATCTCCATGCTGATAGTGACACACGAACTCGACTTCGCCGAGGATGTAGCGGATAGAATACTCTTCATGGACCATGGAATGATAGTTGAGGAGGGAGTTCCATACGAGTTATTATATAGTCCTAAAAAAGAACGTACTAGAAGTTTTCTCAGAACTATTTTCAGAAGACTGTACACCAAGCACTAAAGCTCAACATGAACTAGATCCAGTATAAAGCTTATATCAATCTAGTACTTATAGAACATGATGAAGGAAACTGGAATATTATTTATAGATAACCGAATAGTGAGAGAAATTCTATCGATGGATGCTGCTATAAGTGCTGTTGAGGCAGCTTTCAGAGAGAAGGGGCGAGGAAAAGTAGTAATGCCATCTAAGCTCTACGTCCTCCTCGATGAATTCAAAGGAGATTTTAGAGTAATGCCAGCTTATCTCAAGGAGAGTAATATAGCGGGGGTTAAAGTAGTCAGTGTATACCCCAATAATCCTAAGCTCTACAACTTACCTACGGTTATAGCAGTAGTCGAGCTTCTAGATCCCAGAACGGGAAAGCCTCTATGCATAATGGATGGCACATGGTTAACTGCCATGAGAACAGGAGCAGCTGGAGGAATAGCAGCTAAATATCTTGCTCGTGTGGATTCGAAAATTATAGGTATGATAGGTGCCGGTACTCAGGCAAGAACACAACTTGAAGCACTCAATATAGTGCTTAAAAATATAGATCTCGTAAAAGTGTATGATATTATCCGATCTAAAAGTGAGGAGTATGCTAGAGATATGGAGAAGCGATTAGGTATCGAGATTAGGGTTACCGACAGTATCGAAGAGGCTGTCAAAAATGTGGATATCGTAGTGACTACTACACCATCGACTAGACCTATAGTTAAGAGTGAGTGGATTGATGAGGGAGTTCATATAAATGCTATAGGTGCTGATGCCCCTGGAAAACAGGAGTTAGATCCGATGATACTTAAGCGTGCTAAAATAGTCGTAGATGACCTTGAACAGGCATGTCATAGTGGTGAAGTTAATGTACCACTCTCAAGGGGCATTTTAAGTAGAGAAGATATATATGCTGAACTCGGCGAAATAATTGCTAGACTTAAACCTGGTAGAACCTCGTATGAGGAAATTACAGTATTCGATTCTACGGGCCTCGCAATCCAGGATATTGCTACAGCTTGGTTAGTCTATAAAGAAGCTAAAAAGAGGGGGTTGGGATTGGAACTTTAACTTAAAAATTTAAAGTCTATATACCACATCCATAAGTCTCATAAAGTGCTCCATGAGTATTTGTTCTCTCATAGAGATACCGCTCCCCCTATCCTCAGAGAGTCTTTTGCCATAGTAGCCATTTCCTATGAAAGTACTAGCTACCTCAATACACTCCTCTATGTCCAATGGATCTCCTACATGAAAGTATATGGATAGGTCATTTATCACTAGTATTGGTGTAGGATTTTGAATATACTCTAGGATATACCTCCTTATGTTCATAGCATTGTACATTGCTAGTGTGATTACTTCTTCTCTAGTCCTTCCTGATAACCTAGGTGTGTACACAACTTCCGGTGCCAAATATCTAACCTCCCTAATAGCATTAGTATACGTATGCAATCTTCCACCAATATCTCCTATTGATTCTGGTGCCATGTCGATAACCGTCACATAATCGCCTAACCTCTTCTTCACAAGTTCCTCTAAGATCCTAGCTGTTAATCTAGTCTTACCACTACCGACCTCGCCAACTATCAGCGTTCTCTTACCAAGGAGGTCCTCTACTCTTATGACTATTTCTAACATCATCGTAATCTAGGTAGAACTTTATTGATAACAGTCACTATGCTAAACCCCATAATTGCTCCTGGAATCGAGCTAAGTGCCCAACCACTCCAAAGAAATATTAATGCTGGTATAGTTCCTTCCTCCAATTTCGAGACCATTCTCAAATCTCCTATTAATGGAGCTAAAATTAGGAGTGATAGAGTTCCACCTATAAGGACAGTACCTATAGGTTCAGTAAGAGCAGCTAGTTCAGCATATTTACGGATACTTTTACTTCTCTTCATAATTTTGTATGTAATACCAACTAAAATTGCTCCTGGTACTCCTCCGGGTATAGAGTATATTGTACCTATTCCTAAGCTCATTCTAATGATGCCAGTGATAATAGCCACTAAAGCCGCCCATAGAGGACCTAGAAGTATTCCACTGATCACATTAATCATATGTTGTCCCGGGTACGCTTTGGTCATTAGTACAGGAAACCATAGGAAAGGGGCTATGATTACTCCTATTGTAATTAACACTGCTACTAGACTGAGTTTTCTGACATATATAGTGTCCATCAATGTGATAACGTGCGCACTCCAATTTATAGACTACGTCAGAGAGTAGGTGTGAGAGGGTAGTTCTATTGTAACAAAGTTCTTCCATGTTATATTAGAGTTCTCTATCTAGAACCATGCATTTTCTAATTAGACCTTTTCCAATTTATAAAGTAATTCTGCTGTAAGTAGTGCTGCTCCAGCTGCCCCTCTTACAGTATTACTTCCTAATACTATGTATTTTAGTCCACTTTCACAGGATTCATCCCATCTAATCCTACCTACAGTTACAGCCATACCCCTATGTACCATTCTATCTAGTCTGGGCTGAGGTCTGTTCTTTTCTCTTCTGACTATTATAGGTTTAGGAGGGGCTGTAGGTAGTTTAAGCTCCTGAGGAATTCCTCTAAAGTCCTCCATTATTCGAATTACATCATTTATATCGGGTGGTTTTTCTTCAAGTTCTAGAAACACAACCTCAAGATGGCCTTCTAGAATCGGTACTCTATGACATGATGCCGAGACCTTTATGGGATGGAAAATAATGCTTTTGTTCTCAAACCTACCAAGGATTTTCCTAGTCTCTATACTAACTTTCTCCTCCTCGCCTTCTATATAGGGAATTATATTGTCTAATATGTCCATTGAAAGTACTCCTCGGTATCCTGCTCCACTTAATGCCTGCATAGTAGCTATTCTAACACATTTAATTCCATAGGTATCTAAGAGAGGTTTTAGTGTGAGTGTGAGAATGGCAGTTGTGCAATTAGGTGCTTTAATAATACATCCACTCCATTTTCTCTTAACTCTCTGAAGCTCGATGAGTTCTATGTGTTCTGCGTTTACCTCGGGATTTATGAGAGGAGTATCCTCCTCAAGCCTCATGAAACTATTGGTCGATACTACCGTAGTTCCACTCCTAGCCAGTTCCAGCTCTAAGTTCATAGCTATTGAGGTAGGCAAAGCCGAAAATACAATGTCTAGTTTAGAGAACTCTTTTGCTTCTGGCCTACATAGCTTCATGTCAACTATAGTCTCAGGAGGATCGCTACTCCATACCCATGTAGTCGCCTCTAAATACCTCTTTCCTGCTTTTTCTGGAGACCCTGCTAACTTAGCTATTTCAAACCAGGGATGTTCATGTAATAACTGTAGAAAACGCTGACCAACAAGTCCTGTAGCTCCCATTATTCCTACACTTAATTTATCTACCATGCACACGCACCTTTACTCTCTCTATTATCATTGAATGAAGATCGAGTACCATGTCAAATAGTTCACCCCTAGATCGTGGAGTTAATGTAATATGATAACTATCTAGGTTAAAACTCCTAGGCTTAGCTCTCTCTAAAATATCCTTGAGATATTGGCGTACTCCATAACCAATAAGTATAGCTTGATCGTCTTTTATGGTTATAACTTTTAATGGAGGAGGACTATCTATTCTATCAATCAGAGTACCTTTCTCATCCTCTGAAGGAGGACCTATTATCACCTTTCCTTCATACACCATAAGTGGCTTAAAAGTAAGAGGATGGAAATTCTTTACGTTAAACCTAGCCATTGTATCAGCCTCTCTTATGCTCACGCGGTGTAGTATCAGAGGATTAGAAACTATTTCGGGATCTCCAGTCAATATACCTTCACTATCAGTAAAAAGTCTTATACGAGATGCATTAAGTGCTGCACCAATTAACGTCGCCGTTAGATCGGAACCTCCTCTTCCCATAGTGGTTATCCTTCCATCTAGTGTTCTTCCCATGAAGCCAGCTACAACGACTATATTTTTAATTATAAGGTGTGTTATAGCACTCCTTATTCTATGAATGCACTCCTTAAAGAGAGGCTTAGCATTTCCAAATCTATCATCAGTCACTATACCAGCCTCTCCTCCCGTAAGCGTCACTGCATTCATTCCTAATCCCCTTAGGTACTCTCTCATGACTATAGATGACATGCGTTCCCCTAGAGAGAGTAATCTATCTACTAATTGCGGATTGTAGGCACTCATCTTCATGAATTTTACCAATTTTTCTCCTTCTTCCAATAATAGTGTCAGATCTTCTAAACCCTCACTAGCTCCTATTACATCTAGCGCTAGTGCATACTTTTCAAATATCTCTCTAAGATCCGTTACATCCCCTTTTTTCAATGCAATATTAAGTAATCTAGATGTTATTCCCTTCATAGCTGAAACTACTACAACTATCTTACTCATAGTCGCGTGTCTAGCTATTACTCCTGCTAAGTATTTGAAGTCATATATACTTCTAAGTATGGAACCTCCTATTTTCAGTACTTGGATTTTACTCCTATGATATCCATTAAGTTCTTCTATCATCTCTCTGACTACTAGTTATACTAGAAAGGTATATTTATTTCTATGCATAAACTCTATACTTAAAATGACTATCAGTAATATTTGAAGTAACCTCTACATGAAATTCCTGTTCAGTAGTCTACGGATATACTAGAGAATTAGCTCCTAGATTCGATGTATATTGGATGAGTAACGTTTAATAGTAGCAAGTATTTCCCCAAGATAGGGATATACCTTGAGGTACTACCCTCAGGTTCCCTTCGTACCAACACCATTACCAGTAGTACGAAGGATGCTAGAACTCGCAGAATTAAAAGCGAATGAAACTCTCTATGATCTGGGTTGTGGTGATGGAAGAATCCTTATAATGGCTGCTAGGGAATTCGGAGCACGAGCTATAGGTATAGAGATAAGAAAGGATTTAGTTGAGCAGTGTCATAGAGAGGTAATAAAACATGGACTTCAGGACAGAGTTAAAATAATCCATGGAAACTTCTTCGAAGTAAATATAAGTGATGCAGATGTAGTTACATTGTACCTTTTAACTAGTATTAATGAAAGACTTAGACCCAAACTAGAGAAAGAGCTTAAGCCAGGTACTAGAGTAGTCTCTCATGACTTCGAGATAGTAGGATGGAAACCTATTAGAGTAGAAAATGTATATGAACAATGGAGAAGCCATAAAATCTATTTATATGTGATAGAGTAAACATGGGGTATATATTTGAAGAAAAACATACTGATAAAGCCCATAGAGGATATTCATATACACCGTGGAATAAAAGTATCAGAGTTAATTGATCTTTACTCCCAAATGGGCGGCTTTACGGCTAAGTACCTAGCAGAAGCTGTTGATATCGTAGAAGAGATGGTTAAAGATAGTGAAGTCAAAGTCTTCCTCTCTTTTACGGCTAATATTGTAGCAACTGGCCTAAGAGGATTGATAGCTCAGGTGATTAGAGATAGAATAATAGATGTCGTTATAACAACAGGTGGTACAGTAGATCACGATATAGCTAGGTCTCTAGGAGGGATATATTATGAGGGAGATTTTCAAATGGACGATCTAGTGTTACATGATTTAGGAATTCATAGATTGGGATGTGTATTGATACCTAAAGAGAAGTACGGTGAACTAATAGAATCATGGTCTCATGAAGTACTAGAGGAACTGTGCAATATTAAGGAGACGTGGGGCGTGAGAGAGCTACTTTGGGAGTTAGGAAAAAGACTCCACGATAGAAACTCGATACTCCACCAGTGTGCAATCAACAAAGTTCCTATTTTCTCACCAGGACTCGTAGATTCAGCATTCGGTATGGCGCTCATGACCTTCAGAGAGAAATTAAGACTTAAAGGAAAGGGTACTATTGTACTTGATGTACTCAAGGATATGAAAGAATTGGCGGATTTAGTATACTCATCTAAGAAGATAGGTGGAATAGTACTTGGAGGAGGTATAAGTAAGCATCATCTTATATGGTGGGCTCAATTAAAGGGTGGACTCGATTACGCCGTCTATATCACAACTGCTGTCGAATGGGATGGCTCACTCAGTGGTGCTAGAACTAGAGAAGCGCTAAGCTGGGGTAAGCTTAAACCTCGAGCTAGACATGTGACAGTCTATGGCGATGTGACTATAATATTACCTATTCTTCTATCGAGAATAGTTAAGAGGTAATGATGTGTACACATACCTACTCAGCATAGTAGCGTCCTCCACAATAAGCTACACTATCACCAGGATCCTCATACCAATACTCAGAGCTAAAGGATTTACTAGCATAGATGTACATAAGCCCAATAAGCCCACTGTAGCTAATATGGGCGGAATTGGTATACTGATTTCAATACTCATAACATACGCTATCATTATATTCTTGGGTACTTCCTACAGTCTCTACGTTAAGATAATGACCATAATGGCAGTTATACTGATAGCCGCTATACTAGGGATTCTAGATGATCTAAAACCCATTAAAGGTCTATCCAAGACTTTTCTGTCAATTCCTACTATAATTCCAATAATACTCTCTGCAATGCTAAATCCTCAAATAATAATAGTGGGTAGACCTGAAGTTCCAATAGTAGGAAAATTAAGACTTACTATAGCCTACTGGTTATTACTTCCACTAGCAATTGCAGGTCCAGCGAATGCAGTTAATATGCTAGAGGTAATGAATGGAATTATGCCCATAACATGTTCACTAGCACTAATACCAATAATATTCGCACAACTATTCTTGGGTAGAATGGAAGATATAATACTGACAACTACACTACTCGGAGCGCTTCTGGGATACTTACCATTCAATAGGTACCCTGCTAAGATATTCTCTGGAAATGTTGGAAGTCTTCTTGTGGGTGCGTACATAGGTGCTATCGCTGTTATAAGCAGAGTAGAAGCCATAGCTGTAATAGCACTAATGCCTCACTTAATTAATGCCTTTCTAGTGATATCATCAGTTGGTTTCAAGGAGCGAAGAGATATCTCAGAAAGACCTGTAAAGGTAGGGAATAACGGACTAATCTACGTTAATCCATCTAAACACGCACCGATAACACTAGTAAGATTCATTGTATTAATTTCAGGACCTCTCAAGGAAAAAGATATAGTCAAGGTTATAACATACCTCCAGATATGTGCTAGCATACTAGCCCTATTTACAATACAGCTTTATAATCTAAAAATATAGGGATAGTATTATTAGTAACTCGATCTTAGCTTGTTAGAGAGTATGTATGGTATAAGAAGAACTATCCTCGTCCTGAGCATGCTATTCATAGTACTATGGGCTACGCTAATGTTAACCTTAGTCGTGATAGAGGAAGTAGTACTCACTTACATAGGCATGAGTCTTTTGAGAAGTATCATAGGACTTTCACTAGCTGGACTATGGTTATACTCATGTTATAAGTTCTCTAAGTGGATCTTTCACAGGTTTCTAAGGACTACTCGCTCTCCTCATGAGTAGTATATTCCTCTACCACTACAAATCTACCCTTGGGCTTGAGGTACTCTAATCGCCTACGAACCTCTTCTAGCTCTCTTGTCACTCCCCGTTCCTTCCTACTGAGCTCTTCTATTTTACTTTCTATATTCTTCCTACTTCTAGCCAATCTGGTATACAATAACTCCAGTCTAGCGTACTCAATGTCATCTCTAGTGCGTATAAGTCTTTCATATGCTTCATCCTCCTTAGCTTTTACCAGCTCTAATTTCTCTAGTAGTTCTTTCTTCCTCTTCTTAATTTCTTCAAGTTCTCCTTCTAGTTCTACTTTTTTCCTCTCTAGGGCATCTATGGCATACTCCTCAGACATAGAGACTCCCTCAGTCTCTTGTGTGTGATCTTATATATGTTTGGCTATATATCAGGAGTACTATCCCCTACTCCCTACAACTCTACCAGTTCTATCTATTTCTCCCTTTACTATCCTTGTAGTTCGTATTGGCTTTCCATCTTCAGCTAATATGAGCCCTAGAATAACTACGCTTAATTTCTTTAGACCCAGTCTTCTCCTTGTAGAATTTACCCCCTTAATACTATTGTAGGTCTCTGTTGTGACTACAACACATTGGATATCATTTCTATCCAATAGAGGCCCTAATCCATCTACTAATGGTATTAACACACTTCTTCTGAGTAACCTGTTCTTCAGGAGAAATCTATATAGGTCTCTTAAGCGCTCCTCGTACTCTTTAACCTCATGTGCTTTAGGGTGCCTACTAATGAAATAATTGCTTGTGATACCTATTATTACTCCTTCAGAGAGACTGAATGCTAGTCTTAATAATACCTCATGACCTCTATGCAGGAGTGAGAACGTTCCTCCCACAGCTGAAAGTTTAAATAGCCTGTTTTTATTTCTACGGTGATTTGATGTAGCTACCATCTTATCCTTTCCAGTCTTCTTCTCTCAGTTTCAATTATAGCCTTGAAGAAATCATCATTGATATCTTTGAAATTCGCTGCTATCCTTTCAATATCAGACATTCTGAGATCCCTTCCTCCCATCGCTATAAGTGCACGTAGTCCATACTCCTTCAATAAATCTCTGCTTCTTTTCAACCTACTGATTATTCTCCTTTCTCTTCTACTCAGGTTCTTCCACTTTTTAGCAATAATAGAGGTTATCTCATTTTCTCTACATGCTACTACTCCTATCTCCTCTGATCCACAGAACTTGCATCTAAGATCATGCACATAGTCCTTTATTCTCGCAATCTCATACCACTGCTTACACTTGAGACAAGCGAAGACTCTTACTTCCTCTAGTAGTCTTACTTTTGTAGATTCTAGTACAATCTTATCCATTCTCTCAGGAGGAATGAGCTCTAATTTTCTCGAGAGCTTTGTTAATGCTAGTGAGGTGAGTGGTGAGGGTGTATTTAATCTCAAAATCACAACTTCTATACTATTGTTACGAATACTTCTTAGGAAGTTCTCAAGAGAATCCAGATCTAAGTCCTTTGTAATGAACTCATTGAGTGCCTCTTTGAAGACCACTGTATCGTAGAGCATTTTAATGATACGTCTTATCTCAGAGCTCCTTATGTCTACATTCTTTCTTAATGCTCCAAATCTCCTGGCTACATGGATTAATCTTCTCCTGAAGAGTCCAAATCTGATTGCACTCTTCATGATATACTCGCTCAAATCATACTCTGTCTTGAATAGTTCTTGTATACACCTAGTGATACTACCGTAGTACCTATCGATATACGGGATCTGAAGTATTATAGTATAGGCATCCTGCTGTACTCCAACACTCATACCTATAAGTGATGCTATCTTGTCAGAGAGGAGTCTA